>NZ_JPES01000082.1:0-69604 GCF_000730175.1 Haloferax sp. ATB1
CCCATCGGTCACGATCGACGCGGACCGTCGCGCGGTGGTCGCGGCCGCGGTCTGGCGCGCGGCCACCACGACGGGACCGTTCTACGTCACCATGGCCGCGATGGTCTGGATCGGCGGAACCGCGTTCGTCGTCGAGGAGGCCTCGCTCGCGGTCTGGGTCGGGTTCGGTCTCTTCGGGCTCTGTCTCCTCGCGTTCATGCTCGTCGGCGATATCGTCGGGAGTGTGCTCGCGAGCGGGTGGCTGACCTACCGCCGTTTCGACGATCGGCTCGTCGTTCACGACCGTCTGACGAACGAGCCACAGTGGGCGGCGGCGGTCGGCGACCTCCGCGACGCCGAAATCGTGGCGACTCGACCGACCGACCGCTATCTTGGGACGCGAACGTTCGCGGCGACGACAGGGTGGGGCGACGACGAGACGGAACGCACGCTCGGACCTGTCGCGGACGCCGAGGCGTTCGTCGACGCGTTCGACCTGCCGGTCGAGTCGACCGGACTCCCGCCGCTCGACCGCCGGTTCGTCGGGGCGGCCGTGGCCTCGGTCGTCCTCACCGCGGCTGGCGTCGTCGCCGTGGTTGCCACCCCGCTCGGCCCGTCCACGAGTTGGCTGCTCGCGTTGTTCCTGTTTCCGGCGTTCGCCATCGTCCCCAAGGGGTTCTGGAAGCTCGCGCACTCGTGAGGTGAGACGACCAGAACGGTTTGTGAGCGAAGGAAAAAGCGAGGAGAAGAAAGCGCGTGAGTGGGGAGTAACACCCGGCGAGGCCGCCCACGACGACCCGCGGACGGACTACCCTCGCGAATGTAACGAGTAGGCGATGAGCACGACGCCACAGAACTGAAACAGCCGCGTGACGAGCGTGAGCGGCTGTTGGTACTGGAGGCCGATGTAGCCCTGGCGCAGGAGCACCGAGCCGACGAAGGCGACGCCGAACGCGAGGGCAGTGAGGAGGAACAGACCCGCGGAGAGCGCCCGCATCGCCCGGCTGTCGTGACGGCGGTAGCCGCGGTAGGCCTGATAGCCGACGTAGCTCCCGACGAGCGTCGACCCGAGCGCGAGCGCGACGATGAGCCAGTCGAGGACGGCCGAGAGAGTCGCCATCTCAGAGGTCCTCCCACATCCGTTTGAAGCGGTCGGCGGTGTCGGTCTCCCCCTCGCCGGGGAACGACTCGTCGCCGGTGCGCGTCAGCGACGCCTCGAACGAGCCGTCGTCTAATTCGACGGAGAACTCGGAGAGCGTGGCGGTGTAGACGCTGTAGTGGTTGTTACTGGTTCGAATCTCGGTCTGCTCGTCGAGGAGTCCGTACGCTTGTAATCGTTCCACCCGACGGTAGACCGTCGGTTTGGACATCTCACACTCGTCGGCAAGCTCTTGTGCGGACATTGGTTTGGTACTCGTCGCTGCGAGGATGTCCCGGGCGTACTCGTCGCTGAGGAGGTCGAGAATATCACCCAGCGCCGGTTCCTCACTCACGGTGGTCGAATGACTGCTCGTCGGACTAATAGGCCCATGGGTTTCCACCCCTGTTGGTCGCGGCGACCGATTCGGGACGGATGTACGATGGGGCTGTCGGGATAGCACGGTGGGGCTGCGGATTGGTTCGACGGTGCTGCAGGGCAGCACGGCGATACTGTGGAGGGGCTGTCGCGTCAGCGATGACCGCGATGGGTGCCGGAGTGCTGTCAGAGGGCACAGAACGGTACTGCTCGGGAGGGCAGTACGGTATCGGTTCGGCGGGGCCCATCGCAGTTCAACCGATGCGCCGGTAGATAATATAAAAAGGGGGCCAGTTTCTGACCCAGAAACTCGCGCGATTTCAGGCGGGACAGCCGACCGAGTGACCGACTTCGACGAGGCGGTCCGTCTCGACGCCGGTCCCGCGGACGGTGTAGCCGTAGCCGTCGCAGTTCCACGATACCGAGGTGGTCGGTCCATAGTCGATAGTCGCTGGCCGACCTGCCACCATCGTGTCGCGCTCGTCGGCGTCGATGTCGAGCGTGTAGTTGAACTTCGCCACCGTGAGTTCGCGGCCACCGGCGGCGTAGCGGAGTCCGACCCCGTCGATGCGGCCGGTGGTCCGCGTGGCGTAGACCAGTTCGAACGCGGACGGGACCGTCGGCTCGGGGACCGAAATCGAACTCCGCGCTTCCAAGTCGGCTCTGCTCCGGAACCACTCCGTGTTCGGCGTGTTCGGTCGCTCGACGGTCGTGTTCGCGCCTATCTCCGGCCGGAACGTGTCCGCCGACACGGACGCGTCAAACGTGACGTTCGTGTACGTGGTCGTCACAGAGTGTCGGGACCCGTCGGCCGTCCACGCCGTCTGCTTGCGAAGCGGGTAGAACCGTTCGCTGTCGAGCCACAGCCGCTGGTGGTAGCCCGCCTCGCTCCGGTTCGTCTCGGGTGCGATGTCGATGACGTACGCCTCGCGCCCGCCGACGGTGTCGGTCTCGACGAACTCGACGACGTAGCTGTGGTTCGCGTCGGCCCGCGGGGCGGCACCGGCGTGTCGCGGCACGACGGGCAGCGGTGACACGCCGATAGACTGCGGGCGACCGGCGTCATCGGTCAGCCCCGCGGCCGCGACGAGGAGTTGGAGTCGCTCGGCCGTCCGCGACTCGGTCGGCGGGCCCGTGAGCTCGATGGCGGTCACGGTGTCCTCGTCAGTGTCGTGAAGCCAGAGCATCGAGCCGTTCGAGACCTGCCAGTCGTACTGTCGGTTCGCCGCGTTCCGAAAGTGAACGCGCTTCCGCTCCGTCTCCGGGACGAGCGTCACGTCGGCGACAGTGCGAGACGTGACCGTTCCATCGGTTCGAATCTCGACCGTCTGCGTTCCGGTGAGCGCGTCGATTGCGCGGTAGCGCTCGGTTACGTTCGCGTCGACCGAGGGGCCCGCGTCGCCGATTGCGCCGCCCGTCGTCCAGAGGACCGCGGGGAGCGCGATGGCGACGAGCACGAACACGGCGAGTGTGCGTCGGTTGAGTCGGAGTGGAGGGCGAGTCATGCTGGTAGTACTCTGACAGGGAGTTCGACTGCGTGTCTGGGGGCCGACGGCTAAATACTTCTGGACGACTGGGGCAGTCGAACCCGACCGGACCGGTAGCGACTCCCTCCGCGGGCGAGATGGCCGGGAGACGACGCCCTCCACTAGCCCAACCCGAACTCGGGAGAGGGTCTGCGCCCTCCAGTGGGGTCTCGTTCAGGCGTTCGTCGCCGAGACGACCATCGTCACTTGGTTCGTTGACGGATGATTTTCCGCCCGGACGAGACGCTCTCTCGCCCGTTCACCTCTCGAACCGCCGAGCAGTTTATGACCATGTGGATGGTAATCAATTTATAATGTCACGGGAGCGGAGCGAGTTGCTCGAACACATCGAATCTGACCTCATCCTTCGAGAGTTCTTTCAGGAGGTGACCGAGTACGCGATATTTCTCCTCGACGCGGACGGGTTCGTGGCGACGTGGAACGAGGGTGCGAGACGGATAAAGGGCTACGAGCGAGACGAGATTATCGGTCGCCACCTGTCCGTCTTTTATCCTACCGAGGGAGACGGCACGTCCCCCGAGACAGTGCTCTTGATCGCCGAGTCCGAGGGAAGCTACGAGGAACAGGGGTGGCGGGTCCGGAAGGACGGGTCGCGCATCCTCGCGCACGTGACAATCCGCGCGCTGCGTGACGACGACGGAGAGCTCAGAGGCTTCACGAAAATCGTCCGGGACGTCACCGAGACCTACGAGTACCGCCAGGAGTTAGAGCGGAGCCGCGACCGCCTCGAACGCACCGAACAACTGGCCGACATCGGCGGCTGGGAGGTCGACTACGAGACCAACGAGCTACGACTGACCGACGGGACCAAGCGGCTGGTCGATATCCCGCCCGACGCGGAGGTGACAATCGACGGGCTCAGGGACTTCTTTCACGAGGACGACCGCTCTGTCATCGACGGAGCCATCGAGAGTGCGAAGGTCGACGGCAACCCGTTCGACGTCGAAATGCGGGTGATAACGGCCACCGGGCGAACGCGGTGGGTGCAAGTTCGCGGTGAGCCGACGGGCGGCGGCGCCAACGTCCGCGGTGCGGTGCGCGACATCTCGGATAGGAAAGAACGCGAAGAGCGACTCATGGTGTTGAACCGAGTGCTTCGTCACAACCTTCGGAACAACCTCAACGTCGTCAGCGGGTACGCGAGCGAGTTGAAACGAGACCTCGAAGCGCTCGGCACTCCGTCGATAGACGAAGGCGACTACGATCGGTTGCACGAGACGCTGGCAAAACTGAGTGAGACGACCAGAGGCATCGATACGGAACTGCGGACGCTCGACACGCTGGTCGCCGCAGCGAGTCAATTCTCGGCGGAGGCGATGGTCTCGAAGACGGATCGAATCATCGAGAACGCCGACAGCCTCGTGTCGACCGGCGAGAAAGCCCGACAGTTCGAGAACGCCGTGGAGGGGAGCACCGACAGACACCCGGTCGGCGTCGGCGACGTTTTCGCCGACCTCAAACAGACGTACGAGCGGAAGCATCCCGAGGCGGAGATTCGGATCGGACAGAGCGAACAGGCCGTGCTCGCGAGCACGCACTCGCTGTACCTCGCGCTCGACGAACTCGTACAGAACGCTATCGTCCACAACGACGAGGAGCGCCCCGTCGTCGCGGTCTGGTCGCGACGTCTCTCAGGAGAGCGAGTCGCAATCGCGGTCGAGGACAACGGTCCCGGTATCCCGCAGACCGAGCGGGAGATTCTGAAACGCGGGAAAGAGACACCCCTCACGCATGGGAGCGGAATGGGACTGTGGACCGTCCACTGGTTCGTCACGCAGTTCGACGGCGAGGTGTCTATCTCGGACCGCGCCGAGGGAGGGTCGACGGTCGAACTCAGACTCCCCGCGCCGGAGAACTGACGCGGCGTATTGGACAGTAATTGGGCCATCTGAGTATCTCAGACGTTTCAGATAATCCAAATTATTTGAATTTCGCTAATACTAGAAATTCTTCAGAGAACTCACAGTATCCCGACAATGCAGACACCACAAAGCTAGCCGCCGAGGGACGCGACCCAGAACAGCATCATACTTCGGGATACTCAGATTATTTGGATTACTGACTGAATCTGGCTCGACCCCCTGGAGCGGACCGGAGGCAGTTGATCTCTCTCGTACGCGACCGAGAGAGACGGTCAGAGATACACCGTACCCGCAGTGCTGAGAACTCCAGTTAGTCGAAAAACCACCGTTATCGAGGCTATCCACGCAGCTTCCGTTATCCACACATGCGCCTACTCCGAGCCATGTGGGCCGTTCTGATTTTTGTGGTTATCTGAATAATCTGGAACTCGTGCAGAACCTCCATGAGTTCGATACCGTGCGGAGGTGACGACAGGCGAACAGTCCAGATTATCTGAGCTATGTAGATTGTCTAGAGCATGTGAATAGTTTGGGCCGCCTGACTACTCCGCGCAATGTACAGGAGGAAGCGACCGCGGACAACCTACGTGGCTGGAAGAACCCACATTTTCCTGGAGAATCCGAAACCTCCAACATACTTGCATTATTTGGAAAATTTAGATTATTCAAAATTCTTGAGCTATTGCTAGCTGCGACGGTAAGATAGCGAACGTCTTTGTCAACGGGGAGTTGGGTTCTAGCCATGCCCGGTGTCCCCGATTCTGGCAGCGTGCTGGTCGTCGGCGAGAGCGACTGGGTGGCGCGGTTCGCCGAGGAACTCGGTTCGCGACCCGGCGTCACCGTGCTGGAAGCCGAGACGAAGGCGGCGGCCCTTCGCACAGTCGAAGCGGGTGAGGTCGACTGCGTCGTGGCCGACG
This sequence comes from Haloferax sp. ATB1, assembly GCF_000730175.1. Lineage (NCBI taxonomy): Archaea > Methanobacteriati > Methanobacteriota > Halobacteria > Halobacteriales > Haloferacaceae > Haloferax > Haloferax sp. ATB1. The sequence goes on from NZ_JPES01000082.1 coordinate 5,822, forward strand.
CCGACCTCGCGGACGCGACCGCCGTCGAACTCCTCACGGACGTTCGCTCGACGGTCGCAACTCTTCCCGTCGTCATCGCCGCGGACGGCGGGAGTGACGTTCTCGCCAGTGAGGTCCTCGGTGCGGGCGCGACTGACTACGTCGCGCTTGACGCCGACTCGCCGGACGTCGAAACACTCCTCGCCCGGACCGAACGGGCGCTCCGGTCGGCGCGACAGTCGGCCGGCGAGCGCGAACGGGCCAGGCAGTTCGACGCGATGTTCGACGACGAACGGACGGCGACGTGGGTACTCGATGGAGAGGGGTCGCTGACTCGGGCGAATCAGACGGCGCGCGAACTCCTCGACGCACCCGTCGACCCGCTCGTCGGTGGGACCTTCTGGTCACTCCCGTGGTGGACGGGAGGAGACGACCCGACGAGCGACGACGTGCGTCGACTCGTCGAGAACGCGCTCGAAGGGACGGCCGGGAACGCGGTGGTCCCACAGCCGTCAGAAGCCGGAAGACGCCGCATCGTCGAACTATCGGTTCGCCCCGTGACCGACGACCGCGGAGAGGTCGCGTCGGTCGTAGTCGAAGGTATCGACATCACAGAGCGGGTGTCCCTCGAACGAGACCTCCGGCGCTCCGAGGAACTCCACCGCGTCACGCTCAACAACATGACCGATACGGTCCTCATCACCGACGAGGAGGGGGCGTACACCTACGTCTGTCCGAACGTCCACTTCATCTTCGGCTACACCGCAGACGAGTTGCGTGAACGGGTCCCCATCGACGAACTGTTGGGGGCGGACCTCTTCGACCGCGACGAGCTCGCGGAGCGCGGCGTCCTGAAAAACATCGAGAGCACGGTGACCGACAAAGCCGGCCGCGAGCACACACTCCTCATCAACGTCCGCGAGGTCTCGATTCAGGACGGGACGTTGCTTTTCAGTTGCCGCGACATCACGAAGCGCAAGCAGCGCGAGGACGCGCTGACGACGCTCCACGAGACGGCTCGCGAGTTCCTCTACACGGGGACTCACCGACAAATCGCCCAGCGCGTCGTCGACGATACGCCCGGCGTGCTCGCGCTCGATGCGAGCGCCGTCTATCTCTTCGACGCCGACGCCAACGTACTCAGGCCGGCGGCGTACTCGCCGGCGATGCGCGAGGCTCACGGCCCGCTCCCGACAGTGCCCGCGGACGGGGAGACGCTTCCGAGCCACAGTTTCGTCGAGGACAGTCCGCTGTACTTCGACGACGTACACGAGGCCGGCCGGTTGGAGAACTCCGCGACCGACCTCCGGAGCGTCGCGTACGTGCCACTCGGCGACCACGGCGTGTTCGTCGCCGGCTCGACCGAGGTCGGCGTCTTCGACGCGGTGGCGCGGGAGCTGACCGACCTGCTCGCGGTGACTGCCGAGGCGGCGCTCGACCGCGTCACGCGCGAATCCCGGCTCCGCGAACAGGACCGGACGCTCCAGCGACAGAACGACCGGCTCACCGAGCTAAACCGAATCAACGAGACCATCCGCGAAATCGACCAAGCGCTCGTCGGAGCCCAGACGCGAGAGGAGATAGACTACACCGTCTGCGAGCTACTGACCGCCGCCGACCGGTTTGCGTTCGCGTGGGTCGGCTCCGTCGACCCCATCGACGAGACCGTTGAGCCCCGCGCGTGGGCCGGCGACGAGCGGGGCTATCTCGACAGCACTACGTTCGACATCGCGGCGTCATCGGTCGAGCCGGCGGGACGCACGGCGGCGACCGGAGAGGTGACCACCGTTCCCAACGTCGCGTCCGGCTTCCGGGACGAACCCTGGCGGAAGGGCGCGCTCACCCGAGACTACCTGTCGGTGCTCAGCATCCCGCTCGTCTATAACGACCTCTCGCACGGCGTGTTGACGGTGTACGCGACGACACACGACGCCTTCGACGAGACGGCGACCGCCGTCTTGGCCGAACTCGGCGAGACCATCGCGTCGGCGCTGAGCGCCCTCGAACGGAAGAACGCACTGCTCACTACGGCCGTCACCCGCGTCGGGTTCGCCGTCGACGACCCCACGTTCGTCCTCTCGCGACTCGCCCGCGACGCGGAGTGTACGCTCACCTACCAGGGTGGGGTCCAGCAGTCCGCCGAAGGGAACTACGTGTTCGTCACCGTCGAAGACGGGGCAGTCGAATCCGTCGCGGCCGCGGCCGACGAACTGGTCGCCGTCGCCGACGTGCGACGGATAAGCACCGACGGGGACGCCGGCGTCCTGCGCCTCCGCTTGACGCAGCCGTTTCTCGCACCGGAGCTTGCGGACCACGGTGCCGTCCTCGGCGAGGTGCGGGCGACCCCCGAGGAGACGACGCTCGCCGTCGACGTCCCCGAGAGCATCGACGTTCGAAACGTCACGCATCTCGTCGACGAAGCGTTCGCCGGCGTCGAACTCCGGACCAAACAGACGCTCGACCAATCGACCGAGCGCGACCTCTTCTCGCGGTTCCTCGACAAACTGACAGAGCGGCAGCTCGAGGTGCTCCAGACGGCCTACTACAGCGGCTACTTCGAATCACCTCGGGAGAACACGGGTGAGGAGGTCGCCGCAACGCTCGGTATCTCCCCGCCGGCGTTCTACAAACATGTGCGGACCGTCCAGCGAAAACTGTTCGCGACGCTGTTCGACGAGCACTCCGGTTCCGTCTCCGGACGGGCTGAGTAGGTTCGTTATCTAACCGGTGCTATTTCGGTTGGTTTGTTGCTTAACTGCCTCATATTCCCTTGAACACCTATTACACATCGGTAGAGCGTCTGGGACACGACCGGCGCTCGCGAACTATGAGAGATGTCGAATCCACCCCCGGCGAGGAAGGAACGTACGAATGCTTCGAGTGTGGCGGTATCGTCCTCACCGAGCACAACCCGCTGCGCTGTCCGGACTGCGGCGGGGCGATGCGCAACCGACGGACGGCGATTGAGTAACCACACGAAGGTGCGGCCGTCGTTCGATTTAAGCCGCTCGGCGTGGAGACCGTAGGCGACGTGACGACTCATCTCGACGACTTCGACCACGAGGCGCACATGCGCGAGAGCTTCGAACTCGCCCGCGAGGCTGCCGCCCGGGGCGACGAACCGTTCGGCTCCGTCCTCGTCTGCGACGACGAGGTCGTCATGCGCGACTCGAACCGCATCGTGACGAAGTCCGACATTCGTCGGCACCCCGAGTTACACCTCGCCTATCGGGCGTGTCGAGAGTACGACCCCGACGAACGGGCGGAGACGGTGATGTACACCAGCACCGAGCCTTGCCCGATGTGCGCCGGCGGGATGGCGACCGCCGGCTTCGCGCGCGTCGTGTACGGCGTCGGCGGCGACGAAATCGGAGAGTTTACCGGCTCGAGTCCCGGCGTCCGGTCGGCGGCGATTCTCGGTGGTATCACCGAGGTAGTTGGACCCGTGCTGAACGAGGAAGCCCGCCGAGTTCACCGAGAATACGAGTGGTAACGACGGTTCGAAGGTCCGGTTCGGCAGCGACCGAATGCCGGTGCAGCCACGCGTGGACGTCGCGACCGTAGCGAACGATAGTTATCAGGTAAAAATTAATTCCAACAAATATTCTAATATATGATATATTTGTGGGTCCGGGGAGCAGAAGGACATCATACAGGTGCCCTCAAAATCAGTCGTAAACCGCATATGACGCGGGATCGTAGATCTCTCAGGAACGTTCTCGTATATCGGAATACACACAAACCCACCTGTTTTATAACTTTAAACGACATAACTAATCGGACACAAAAATTTCTGCGGATAAGTCTATAAGAACCCCATACAATAAGACGTACTGAGTGAAAAGGCAGACAATAAGCACGTATCAGTATCTAAACTACTATTGTTTTCTGATATACTGTCCCATAATGTCCACCTGAACTCGTCGCACCGAGTCGAATACGATTGGGTTTCGAGGCGTTATCGGACGACGGTCGACGCTCGCGAGTTTCCGATATCGAGAGGACCGTGAGAACCGAGAGGCGGCGAACTCATTTACATAATCCGAACATCTCGTGCTGTTGTGGGTAACACCCGGCCCAGATTACAAAGGTATGCTTGTAACGCTAATCGATTTAATCCCTCATATCTGTATAATGTGAATACGTGACATTGCACTCGTTTACATAATGTAAGTTAGTGACACCCAGATGTCGTTCGCTCGGGGGAGGCGTTCGGCGACCGCGGTCGGCGAGACGGCTTCCGATATCTGAATCGCCGGCGACCGTCGAATCGCAAGCCACCGAATGGGCGAGTCTAAATATTTAATATGTTTCGGAAGAGACGTTTCCACTGTCGATATGAGTAGCGACAGAAACTACGAACGAGAGTTCGTACGTACGTTCTTCACCTCGCCGACGGCGGTCAGCGGCGAGAACTCGGCGAAGATGTTGCAGAGCGCGGCACAACTGCGGGGGATGCAGGCCCCCGATACCTGGATTCCGGACAACGAAGACGCCACCGCGCCGTCGATGCGGGCTGAAGGCGTCCAGAACCTCGTCGAGGTCGTCTCCGAACACGGCGCGGAGTTCCCCGGCGAGATTCACCCCCGCGTCGTGTGGCACCGCGACGACCCCACGACCCGCTACGAGGGCTTCAAGCAGATGCTCGAAATCACCGACCCCGAAAACGGTGCGGTCGAGCACATCGACGGTTTCGTCATCCCCGAAGTCGGCGACCTCGACGACTGGAAGAAGGCCGACGAGTTCATCACCATCATCGAGAACGAACACGGCCTCGAAGAGGGAAGCCTGTCGATGTCGGTCATCATCGAGAGCGGTGAAGCCGAACTCGCGATGAGCGACCTCCGCGCGGAGAAGGGCAAGCCGTCCAACAACCTCGAACGGCTGTTCCTCCTGGTCGACGGGCAGGTCGACTACACGAAGGACATGCGCGCCATGACGCCGACCGGCGAGCTTCCGGCGTGGGCCGAACTTCGACACAACACCTCCCGCGGCGCGAGCGCCGCCAACTGTATCGCCGTCGACGGCCCGTACGACGACATCCGCGACGTCGAAGGCTACCGCGAGCGCATGGTCGAGAACCGCGCCATGGGGATGACGGGCATCTGGCGCTCACGCCCGGACAGGTCGTCACCGCCAACGAGGCACCCCTGCCGCCGAAGACCGGCAGTTGGCTCCTCGAACTCGACGACGACGAAATCGAACTCGACGACGAGGACGGTCGCCAGGTGTACGACGGCGACGAACTCTCGCTCGAACAGGTCGGCGACGACAGCTACGTGCTCCGCGTCGACGGCGAAGAACAGGAACTCGACGGCGAGGAACTCCACGAGGAGCTCCTCGACCTGACCACCTACGTCCCGAGCATGGACGACATCGTCGACTCCATGGAGGAGTTCGAGGCGGCCAAGGAGGCCGGCAAGGGCGCGATTGCGATGACGCAAGCGACGACGCTCGTCATCGACGGCGTCGAAGTCGACATCGCCAAGGACCGCATGTGGGACGAGGCGACGTATCAGGCCGCGATGACCCCTGTCGCCCTATTCCAGGACGTGTACGAGCACCGCCCGGACCAACACGACGCGCTCGAAGAGATGTACGGCGCCGACATCGTCGAGCGCGCGATGGCAGTCGGGACAGACGACTAACGCAGCCAGTCAGTCAGCCAGACAAGTCCAACCATCCAGCGTCTGTCCTTTTCGCGTGACGCCCGACCTGACCGCGAGCGAAGCTGCGGTAACTCGCGAGACTCGCGAGATCCACGAGACAGTCGCAGTCTACGCGAGCGCCGATTCCAGCGACTCGACGGCGCTCAGTAGCTCGTCGGCGAACTCGCGTTCGAGCCGCGTCATGTCCACCTGATACTTCGGCCCGCCGACGCTGAGCCCACCGACGATGCGCCCATCGCCGTCGTGGACCGGTGCACCAATAGCGATGAGGTTCGGTGCGAACTCCTCGTCCACGACAGCGTACTCCTGGGTGGCGATTTCGTCCAGCGCGTCGAACAGTTGGTCGGGGTTCGTAATCGTGCCCTCCGACTCCCTCGGCAGGCCCCAGTAGTCGATTATCGATTCGACCTCGTCGCGGTCCAGTTCCGCGAGGATGGCTTTCCCCGCGGCCGTGTTGTGCAGGTGATACTCCGACCGATACCGGGTGCCGTTCGCGTCTCTCCCCTCCTCGGTCGACGAGCCGTAACACATGAGCAGCCGACCGTGTTCGAAAATCGTGAAGTTCGCCTCTTGGTCGGTCGCGCGAGCCAGTTCGTCGACGACCCGCTCGACGACCTTGTCGTTCGGATAGCGGTGTCGAGCGCGTTCGCCCAACAGCGCCACCCTGAAACTGACGTGGTAGACGCCGTCGTGCTTGACCAAGTATCGGCTCTCCAAGAGCGTGTTGAGGTGACTGCAGATGGAGCTCTTCGAACTGTCGACCATGGAGTCCAGTTCGGCGAGCGTGAGGCCGTCGTGTTCCAAAATGAGGCTGAGAATCTCCAACGAGGCTTGGGTCGTCTTGAGCCGTCGCCCGGTCACGTTCTCAATCATGCCTCAACTATTATGTTGATGTTGATAACTGTTGCCATAATGTAAATCGGCTGAACTAGCGAGCTAGGCCTATCAATTCGAACATGTTTCTACCCGACTACCCCGGGAACAAACAGAGCGTCGAGACGAGCACGGACGCCGATACCACCCAGCCCGTTAATCCGAACGTCGCGAACTCACGGTTCGCCTCTGGCAGCGTCGAGCCTCGTGATGAGAAGAGCGTTCAGTGTGCGTCAAATCGCCCGCGACCGTTTCACCCAACCGATGCGCGTGATGGCCTCCGCGCCGAGTTGGCCGAGGAGACTCGCGGCTTCGAGGTCGTGTTCTTCGAACGCGTTGACGACGACGTCGCCGGCGCTGAGCACGCCGTGGCTTCCGATGGGGACGTACAGCCCGGACTGGAGTGCCCCCCGACTGTGGTCGTCTTCGGTGTGCTCGTGGTTCGCGTGAATGACCGGTTCGCCCGTCCGATACGTCCGCGCGGCCGGCGTGTCCTCGCTGACGGAGTAGTTCGGGCGGTCGCCGGCGCGTTCCAGACACTCCTCCGTCGCCTCGATAGTCTGGAGCATGCTCCGGTTCTCGTCGACTAACCGGACGGTCGTGTTGACGAGTCCGAGGACGTTCTTCGCCGCGTCGGCCAGTATCTCGGCGACTTCCGCCTTCGAACTCGCGTTCCGAAGTTCCTGGCTCGTCCGTCGGAGAATCTCGATGCGCTGTTCCTGACGCTTGGTGTCAGTTACGTCCTGGACGACGCCGTGGAGAGTGGTCGTCCGACCGTCTTCGACCAGCGGCTCGCAGGCCAGCCGTATCGACCGCTCGGTCGTCCGCTCGCTCGCGTACCGCACATCGATAGAGAAGGACTCGCCGTGTTCGATAGCGTCGGCGAGGCGGGCGAGTACCTCGTCTTGGTCGCCTTCGGCGTACTGTTCGGCGACGTCCGAGACGGTCGGCGTCGCCGCCGGGTCCAGCCCGTGTATCCGCTTTGCCTCGTCGCTCCACCACAGTTCGTCGTCCGACACGTCGTACGACCACACGCCGATACCGGTCAGTCGCTGGAGGCTCGCGAGTAGTTGGTCGACCTCCTTTTCGGATGCTGTCGGGACAGCGCGTGCCACGTCAGTTTGATTCCAGTTCGGTGACCTGACCATGAATGTGGTTACGTACCGAGGACGTGAATATAAATCCCCACGTCGGTCGTGACGAGCTGTTCAGGGGTGGAGACGTGTCGCAACACCAGAGCATTTAATCCGTGCGTATGTGTAGCAATGATGATGGCAGTCGAAGACATGCTCGACTCCCCTCGGGGAAGAGAGACATCGGCAACGACGTTAGACCTCGACCGGCCGGACGCCGCGGAGTATTCGGCGTTGGCGACAGAGTTACGCTCCCGCGTCGACGGAGAGGTGAAGTTCGACGAGTACGCGCAGGTACTGTACGCGACCGACGGCAGCATCTACCAGGCGCGACCCGCGGGGGTCGTCTTGCCGAAGGACGTAGACGACGTCCGCGCCGCCGTCGAAACCGCGACGAGCCACGGCGTCCCCGTTCTGCCGCGCGGAACGGGTTCTTCGTTGGGTGGCCAGACCGTCGGGCGGGGCTGTGTCGTCATCGATTTCACGAAGTACATGGACGACATCGTCGATATCGACCCGTCGGCGAAGCGCGCGACCGTCCAACCGGGGTGCGTCCAAGACCACCTCGACGCCGCGCTCGCGGACCACGGACTGAAGTTCGCACCGGACCCCGCCTCGTCGAATCGCTCGACCGTCGGCGGCGGCATCGGCAACAACTCCACGGGCGCACACTCGGTCCGCTACGGCATTACTGACGCCTACACCGAGGAGTTAGCGGTGATTCTGGCCGACGGTTCGCTGATACACACCCGCGAAGTCGTCCTCGACAGCGACGAGTACGAATCCATCCTCGCCCAAGACGACTTAGAGGCGAACATCTACCGGACGGTTCGGGAACTCGTCGAGAACCACGAGTCAGAAATAGAGAACAAGTATCCGTCGCTCAAGCGCTCGGTGTCGGGGTATAACCTCCAGAAAGTCATCTACGAGAACGACGACGGCGAGGAGGTCATCAACCTCTCGAAGCTGTTCGTCGGCGCGGAGGGCACCCTCGGCGTCATCGTCGAGGCGACCGTCTCGCTCGTCACCAAGCCGGACGAGACGGCGCTCGCGCTGTACTGCTTCGACGACCTCGTGGACGCGATGGAGGCCGTTCCGGAGGCGCTCGAATTCCCCGTCAGCGCCGTCGAACTCATGGACGACGAGGTGTTCCGCCTCGCCCGCGAGTCGGAGGGCTACGCCGAGTACGCCGAACCCATTCCCGAGGGGGCGAAGGCGGCGCTGATGCTCGAGTGGGACGACGAACTCGTCGACGACTTCGAGGCCGCGGTCGCCGACACGAACGCCCACTTCGTCGACTCCGGCGCGGCGTTCGACGTGCTCGAAGCCTACTCCGAGGAGAGCCAAGGCCGACTGTGGAAGCTCCGTAAGGCGGCGATTCCGCTGTTGATGAGCCTCGAAGGCGACCCGAAACCCTACCCGTTCATCGAGGACGCGACCGTGCCGCCCGAGGAACTCGCGGAGTACGTCCAGAAGTTCGAGGAAGTGCTTGAGGACCACGACACGTCGGCCGCGTACTTCGCCCACGCCGGGTCGGGAACGCTCCACATCCGCCCCATTCTGAACCTCAAAGAGAACGAGGGCATCGAGAAGATGCACTCCATCACCGACGACGTGACCGATCTCGTCGTCGAGCACCACGGCGCGTTCTCCGGCGAGCACGGCGACGGGATGGCCCGGACCGAGTTCAACCCGAAGATGTACGGCCCCGAGCTCTGGGGCGCGTTCAAGGAGCTGAAGACGGCGTTCGACCCCGACTGGATGTTCAACCCCGGCAACGTCGTCTACCGCGACGGCCCCTCGGACCCGGGCCCGGACAGCGACCGCGGCGTCGGCGCGGATATGCGCGAGAACCTCCGGTACGGCCCGGACTACCAGTCCGTCGAGCCCCAGACCGCTATCGACTTCGACGACGAGGGCGGCTTCTCGCACCTCGTCGAACTCTGTAACGGCTGTGGCACCTGCCGACAGACCGACTCGAACACCATGTGCCCGACTTACCGCGCCTCGAAGGAGGAGGTCCAGACGACCCGCGGGCGGGCGAACATGCTTCGGGCCGCCATCTCGGGCGAACTCCCCGAGGACGAACTGTACTCCGAGCGCTTCCAGACCGAGGTGCTGGACCTCTGTGTCGGCTGTAAGGGCTGTAAGAGCGACTGCCCGACCGGCGTCGACATGGCGAAGCTGAAATCCGAGGTGAAACACCAGTACCACCAAAAGGAGGGCACCAGCCTCCGCTCGCGGGTGTTCGGCAACATCGACACGCTGTCGAAAATCGGGAGCAAACTCGCCCCGCTTTCGAACGCCGCCGCGGAGCTTCCGGGGAGCCGCCTCGTGATGGAGAAGGTCCTCGGTATCTCCAGCGAGCGCGACTTGCCGACCTTCAGCAGCGAGTCGCTCGAGGCGTGGTTCGAGGCTCGGGGTGGGTCGTCCGTGTCGCCCGCCGACGCCCGAGGGAAGGTGCTTCTGTTCCCCGACACCTACACCAACTACAACTACCCCGAACCCGGCAAGGCCGCCGTGGAGGTCCTCGAAGCCGCGAACGTCCACGTACAGATTCCGAGCGACCTCGAAGCGAGCGGCCGCGCCGCGTTCTCGATGGGGATGCTCGACACGGCCCGCGACCGAGCGCAGCACAACGTCGGGCGACTCCGTCCCTACGTCGACGACGGTTGGTCGGTCGTCTTCGTCGAACCCTCCGACGCGGTGATGTTCCAAGACGAGTACCTCGACCTCCTCGACGGGACGGGCGTCGAACTCGTCTCGGGGTCGGCCTACGGCATCATGGAGTACCTCGACGTCGTGCGCGCCGACGACCACCTCGACTTCGACGCCCCCGCCGAGACGCTGACGTACCACGGCCACTGCAACCAGAAGGCGACGAACAAGGACCACCACGCGGTGGGCGTCCTGCGTCGCTCCGGCTACGCCGTCGACCCGCTCGACTCCAGTTGCTGCGGGATGGCCGGGTCGTTCGGCTACGAGGAAGAGCACTACGAACTCTCGAAGGGTATCGGCGAAATCCTGTTCGGGCAGGTCGACGAGAGCCCCGGCGACGTCGTCACGGCACCCGGCGCGTCGTGTCGCTCCCAACTCGGCGACAGACCCGGCGAGTCCCGCCCGCCGCACCCCATCGAGAAGATGGCCGAAGCCCTCGACTGACCACGTCACCGACAGCCGACAGCGAATAGCCTGACGCGCTCCCCCGCGAACCAGCCAGCCTGACGCGATTCACGAACCAGCATCGAACCCGCCGCCTTGCACCCGCGGCGAGTTTCTCGTTTCGCAGGCTCCGTCTCTCGGAGCCGAGGGTCACAAACAGCGATAATTATTACTGACAGTAGCGACTGCGTAGAGACGACGATGCTAGACGTACTGGAGACTGTCGAACTATCGACTGCGTTTTTCGCCTCGCTCGGCGCGCCGGGGCTGCTGCTCGTGGCGTTCCTCGAATTCTTTTTGCTCCCTGTCCCGCCGGACTTGGTGCTCGTCCCGCTGTCGGCGACGAACCCTCAGTTCGCGCTCCTGTACGCGGTCGTCGCCACCGTCGGGTCTGTGTCGGCGGGGCTGGTCGGGTTCCTCATGGGCAAGAAAGGTGGCCGTCGCGCGCTGGACTCGCGGTTCGCCGGCGAACGGATTCACAAGGTGGAACGCTACTTCGAACGCTCCGGGTTCGTGACGGTCGCGTTCGGGGCGTTCGCACCGATTCCCGAGGGGTACGAACTGCTCTCTATCGGGTCCGGCGTGTTCGACCTCGACCTCCGAACGTATCTGGCGGCGTCGGTGCTCGGTCGCGGCGGTCGGTACACCATCGAAGCGCTGCTCGCGGTCTATCTCGGCGAGGCCGCCCGGTCGCTCACCGAGGTCGACGTGTACTCGATTATCGGCGTCGCCACCGCGGTCGTCCTCGTCGCGTACGTCGTCCGGAGTCGGTGGTTCTCGGACCGCTCGGCCGAACCGGTGCAGTAACTCGGAGAGGGTCGGTCAGGCGACCTCGTCGCCGCTTCGCCACTGGTCGATGACTTCGAGGAGCACCTCGGTTTCGAGGTCGTCGTTCCGCCAGTCGCTCACCGCGTCGGTCAGCCCCGTCGCGTCCACGATGTCACTGTCGTTCGCGTAGTTCGCGATGGGGTTCTCGACGACGAACGGAATCATCATCTTGTTGTCCTCGTGTTCGAGCATGTGGCAGTGCCACGGGAACTGCCCGGTGTACCCCTCGAACGTGGCGATTATCCGCACGCGCTCGTCGGGGTCGACGCGAACGGTGTCTTTCGGACCCAGCTCGTTGGGGTCCGGCGGTTGCGTCCCGTCGGGGCCGCGGCCGATGACCCTGAAGGTGACCAGATGCAGGTGAATCGGGTGTCGCCCCCCCGACTCGTTCTGTAGTTCCCATATCTCGGTCGACCCGAGTTGCGGGTAGACGGGCGCGTCCTCGTCGCCGAAGACGTACCCGTTCAGGGTGTGCATGATGAGGTTGTTTTCAACGTCGACCTTGGTGCCCAGCGTCATCTCGCGAGTCACTCGTGCGTCGCTCTCGTCGTACGAGGTCGGCGCGGGAAGCGACAGATCCGTCGGGTCGGCGCTCGCGTCTTCGGGCGGCGTCTCGGGATCCGAGACGCGGAACTGGACGAGGTCGGTCAGTTCCGGACCCATGTCGGCCCCGTTGGTGAGCGTGAGCGTCTCGCCCGCGTGGTCGGAGAAGTCGACGATGAGTTCGCCGCGCTCGAAGGGCGTGAGCAACAGCGAGTCGAGGTCGCCGTTCGGGCCGATGGGGACGACCGATTCGAGGAAGCCGTGGCCGGGCGCGAACTGGTACATCGTCGGGACGCCCGACCCGCTTTCGCTCTCGAACTGGAGGTCGAACGAGCGGTGGTTCGCGCCGTTCAGGATGCGGAAGCGGTACCGACGCGGTTCGACCTCAACGTACGGCCACACGGCCCCGTTGACGACGGCCGTGTCGCCGAGGAACGCCGAGACGAACTCGTCGGGATAGTGCAGCGAGCCGTCGTCGTTGAACTCCTTGTCCTGCAGCAACAGCGGGATGTCGTAGTCGCCCGACGGCAGGCCGAGTTCGCGCTCGGCGTCGGTCGTAATCGAGTAGAGGCCGAGGAGCCCGGCGTAGGCGTTGAGCCGGGTGATACCCAGCGTGTGGTCGTGGTACGTCGAGGTGGTGCGCCCCTGTTCCATCGGGAGTTCCTGCCACTCCGAGTCGAACCGCGGTCCCTCGACCCCGCTCGGCGAGGTCCACATGTCGGACTGCCCGTCGTTCGCGGGGTCGACTTCCAGGCCGTGGAAGTGGGTGACGGTCCGAACCTCCGGGACCGGGCCGTCGTAGCCGGCGTGGTTCTCCGTGGTCGTGCCACCGATTCGCTCGTCGACGTTGAACAGGTGGTCGCTCGGGAGTTCGCTGTTGTCGAAACGAACGTGGACCGGGCTTCCGGCGTCCGCCTCGATAGTCGGGCCGGGATACGACCCGTCGAACCCCCAGACCGTCGTCTCCGGGAGGTCCGGATGGAGCTGTTGGGTGAATTCGGTGACCGATATCTCGTAGGCGTCCGCGCCGTCTCGCTGCCCGTCCGGTTCCCGGACCGACGGAACCGGAAGCGGTTGCACGAACTTATCCAACGCCGGTGACGCCGCGGAGACGTTCATCGTCGTCTGCGGGAGCGTTCCGGCGATGCCGAGGGCTGCGCCTGTCTGTAGAAACCGCCGCCTAGACCAGTCTGTCATGATGGACCCTGAACTACGACTTGGGAGTTATTATATTAAATCTTCTGAATAACCGAGTTAGAGCCGAAAGCGGGAGCGGAGGGAATTCGAGGACGTGCGAGGGCGCGGGAAGACGAGTCGCCTCGTTAGCTCGTTCGTCGGCGCGCGAGGAGGACCGAGCCCATCACGAGCGCGGCGAGCGCGACCGAGACACCGAACCCGGGAACGGGCGTGTCAGTCGTGGTCGTCGCGGGCGTGTTGGGATCGGCCGTCGTCGTCTCGGTCGTTCCGTCGTCCGAGCCGTCGTCGCCGTCCGACCCGTCGGAACCGTCGTCCGAGTCATCACCGTCGTCATCTCCGTCGTTGTCGTCGCCATCATCGCCGTCATCTCCGTCGTTGTCGTCGCCGTCATCCCCATCGTCACCATCGTCGCCGCCGTTATCACCACTGTCTCCGTCAGTGCCGACAGAGAGCGATTCGAGGCCGTCGACACTCATTTCCTTGTCGTCGGCGTCGAACTGCGCGAACCCGCTGAGTTCGTACGAGGCGTCCTCGTCCATGTCCTCACCGGCGGTCACGCGGTACTGGAGGGTGACGCTCTCGCGGTCACCGTAGGTCGCGAACAGTTCGTCGTTGGCGTTCCGCACGCCCGAGAAGTCCGCACCGTCGTCATCGACGATTTCGACCGATGCGAATCCGGGGTTGAACTCCTCGATGACGGTGAAGTTCGTCGCCTCACTGCCGGATATTTCGACCGAGACGACGGTCGATTCACCGGGTTCGAGCGTCGTGTCGTCGGCCGACCGGGTGAGGTCCCAGTTGTCGTCGTCGGACTCGCTCTGAACGTCGAGTTCGTCGGTGCCGCCGGTCGTCACCTCCGAGCCGTTCACGTCGGTGAAGCCGTCGAACTGGTAGGCCGTGCCGGCCGCGTCGTCGGCCGCGGTCACCTCGTAGACGAGCGTGACGCTCTCGCGGTCGCCGTAGGTCGCGAACAGTTCGTCGTTAGCGTTCCGGACACCGGAGAAATCAGCGCCGTCGTCGTCGACTATCTCCACCGAGCCGAACGCGGGGTTGAACTCCTCGATGAGCGTGAAGTTCGCCGCCTCGTCCCGGTCGACCTCGACCGTGACGGTGGTGGATTCGCCCGGCGCGAGGGTCTCGTCGTCGACCGAGCGGATCGCACCGGAGTCACCGTCGTCCGACGCCTGGACGCTGATTTCGGCGGTTCCATTGGTCGCCGACTGCGAGCCGTTCACGTCCGCGAAGCCGCCGAACTCGTAGACCGTGCTGGTCGTCGCGTCGTTGTCGGCGGTCACCTCGTAGACGAGCGTGGCCAATTCGCGGTCGCCGTAGGTCGCGAACAGTTCGTCGTTGGCGTCGCGTACGGCCGAGAAGTCCGCGCCGTCGTCGTCGACTATCTCCACCGAGCCGAACGCGGGGTTGAACTCCTCGACGAGCGTGAAGTTCGTCGCCTCGTCCCGGTCGAAGGCGACCCGGACCGTAGTCGATTCACCCGGTGCGAGGGTCGAATCGTCGACCGAGCGGACAGCCGCGCCGCCGTCGTCGCTCGACTCCTGCACGCTGATTTCGGTGGTTCCATCGGTCGCTGACTGCGAGCCGTTCGCGTCCGAGAAGCCGTCGAGTTCGTAGACCGTGCCGGCCGTCGCGTCGTCGGCCGCGGTCACCTCGTAGACGAGTGTAGCGAGTTTCCGGTCGCCGTAGGTCGCGAACAGTTCGTCGTTGGCGTTCCGCACGCCCGAGAAGTCGCGCCGTCGGCGTCGACGATTTCGACCGAGCCGAACGCGGGGCTGAACTCCTCGACGAGCGTGAAGTTCGCCGCCTCGTCCCGTTCGACGGCGACCCACGACGGTCGCCGATTCACCGGGCGCGAGGGTCGCGTCGTCGACCGACCGGACCACGCTCGCTCCGTCGTCGGTCGAGACGTTGATTTCACCGTCGCCGGTCGTTGAGGCCCGGATGTCTTCGAGGCCGAAGTCGCCGTATCCGGTGAGTTCGTGGGTCGTCGCGTTCGCGTCGTCGGCTGCGGTCACCTCGTAGACGAGCGTGACGCTCTCGCGGTCGCCATAGGTCGCGAACAGCTCGTCGTCTGCGTTCCGCACGCCAGAGAAATCCGCGCCGTCGTCATCGACGATTTCAACCGACTCGAAGCCCGGACTCAGCTCTTCGACCACGGTGAAGTTCCCCCGTTCGGAGGCGTTCACCTCGACCGTGACGGTGGTGGACTCGCCGGGCGCGAGCGTCGTGTCATCGACTGTCCGGGTGAGCGTCCCGCCGTGGGCGTCCGCGGCGACCGGCGCGATAGCCGCGCCCAGACCGAGCGAGCCGAGCACCAAGAGGACCGCCATCGCGACGACCGGGAGCGCGTTTCGAAGTTCCGTCGACCGCCCCGGACGTGGTATGCTCGGTCTCATGACGCGGTGGTCAGGTCGGAGTTCGATGGAGCAGTCGTTCCGCGACCGGAGCGCGAAGTGGCAGTCTGCCGCTTCGCCTCGCCTCGGCGGGACGCGACCGCCGGCGGTGTCTGTTCGACTCGTCGGACAAGAGACTGACGTCTCGTGCGCGCGCTATCTCTGGATGGGGATAGCTCGCTCTCGCTGGAAAGCATGCAATCAGCGTGTGAATCGAAAGCTCCATGCAAATAGTTAACGATTATCTGAGAAGCGTTTCCGAGCGTGCGGACCGCGACGCCACTCACGCGACGTCGCTCGCGGGAATCGATGCCGTCAGCGGCGGTGTTCGGTGCGTCTCTCGCCGCGCATTTTTGCCGAATCGCGGCGCTTCAGCGGACGTATTCGGCCAGTTCGTCTCGCGCGCGCCGGGCCGCGTAATCGGGTTCGTCGGGGTAGGTGTACAGCTCGAACGTCGCGAAGCCGTCGTACCCGATGTCGTCGAGCGCGCCGAAGACGGGTTCGAAGTCGATGTCACCCTCGCCGGGGATGAGGTGGTAGTGCTTCCCCCCGCGGCCGCCCTCGATGTCTTCGAGGTGGATGCCCGTGATGCGACCGGCGCACTGGCGGATGCTCTCGGCCGGGTCCTCACCGCAGACGGCCGCGTGGCCGACGTCGAAATTGACGCCGAGCGCGTCGCTTCCCACGTCGTCGATGAGCGTCAACACCTCCTCGGTGTCCTCGACGAGCAGTTCCGGTTCGAACTCGATACCGAGGTCGACCCCGACGTCCTCGGCGTACGCCGTGAGTTCGTCGAGGGAGTCGAGCAGGTAGTCGTAGGCCTCGCTCGGCGGCGTTCCGGGAAGCGGCGACCCGCTCGCGACGCACGCCGCGGGCGCGTCGACCAGCGCGGCGAAGTCGAGCGCGGCCTTCGTATACTCGATGCGCCACCGGCGGTCTTCCTCGTCGCCCGAGATGAGCGTCGGGTCAAAGAACGCCGACGGCGGCGCGTCGTCGTAGTAGCCGCAAGTCGTGTTCGCGTTGATGTTCGACACCGAGAGCCCAGTCTCGTCCAGCGCGGTCAGGACGCGCTCGCGGTCGGTCTCATCGAAGTCGGCGAGAAACGCGTGCGGCACGTCCGCCAGTAGCTCGACCCCGTCGTAGCCGTGGTCGGCGATTCGTCTGATCGCCTCTGGCAGGTCGAAACGCGTGTACGCGTTCGTAGAGAAGGCTAACTGTACCATATGTCGTGGTACAGTCACACATGAATAATTGTTTTGGTACTGCCAATCGTTCGGGGCAGAAAAGCGTGGACTGAGTCGTTGAAGCGGCCCGCGGGTCACGACACGTCGAACGCTGACGAGAGGCCGACCGCGGGGGCGGCGAACGCCGCCGCGACAATGCCCCACGCGGGACTCAGCAGTCCGGCGACCGCCGCGTTCAACACAACGAGCGCGAGGACGCACGTGCCGACCGCGGGGCCGATAGTTCCCGGACGGGGGTCGGCGTAGGCGGTCAGGAGGTCACGGCCGGTCCACGCCGCGAACCAGACGAGGAGTCCGCCAGCCACGGCGAGCGTCGCGGGGTCACTTGGGTCGATGCCGACCGCCGCGGCGGCCACGACCACCGACCCGACGGCGAGCCCCACACCGGCCATTCCGACCAGCACCGCCCCCGAGTCGCCCGCGCCGGTCTCCGACTCGGCCATGTAGGTGACGGCGGCGATGTAGAGCGCGACGACGACCGGCACGACGTAGACCCACGTCGGAGCCGACAGCGAGGGGGTCGACCCCGCGACGACCGCCATGCCGAGGGCGACGTTCGCACCTCGACAGCCACCCATCGCCGCGAATCCGAGTGGCGTGTCCTTGAGCGCGCCGTCGTAGAGCGCGACGAGGAGGCCGAGGACGGCGGCGACGACACCGGTGGTCGGTCCCCCGGCCACCGCGGCGACGACCACGCCGGCACAGAGGAGCGCGATACCGAGATTTCTCGCTCGCGTGCGGGGTACGTCCCCTGATGGAATCGGTCGCTCCGGGCGGAATCGGGCGTCCTCGTCGGCGTCGGCGTAGTCGTTGAGCGTCGTGCCCGCCGCGTACAACAGCACCGAGGCGAGCGCGACGCCGGCGAGCGACGAGAGCGGGACCGACGGGCGGCCACCGCTGACCAACACCGCTCCGAGGATGACGTCAGGCGGCGCGGTGAACAGGTTCGGGACGCGGACGAGTCTGGCGAAGCTCGCGAGCGAGCGTCGAAGGCCGGCAGTCGAGGGTGTCGCGTTCGTTCGGTTCATCGTCGGTCAGTCGCTGGGTCGGGTGCTCGCGTTCGAGCGAGGCGGTCAGGCCCACCCATGGGCTTCGAGGTACTCCATCGCGGTTCGGGCCGTCTCCGCCGCGGTCTCCTGATAGGGGTACAGTTCGACGGTGACGTAGCCGTCGTAGCCGGTCGCCTCGACCGCTTCGAGGAAGCCGTCGATGTCCATCGCCCCCTCGCCGAGTTGGGTGTGTTCGTGCGTTCTGTCCCCTGGGATGTCTTCGAGGTGGTAGTGCGGCGTGTGGGGCGCGAGCGTCTCCACCAGTTCGACCGGGTCCTCGCCGACCGAGTAGAAGTGTCCCGCGTCGAAGTTACAGCCGATGCGGGGCGAGTCCACGCGGTCGACGAGGTCGAGGAAGTCCTCGGAAGTCTCGATGAGCAGGTGGGGCTCGGGTTCGACCAGCACGTCGACGCCGAGCGTCTCCGCGACATCAGCGACCTCGCGGAGCCCCCAGATGAACGCGTCGAGCGCGTCCGCCCGTGACATGCGCTCGGGGACGGGCCCTCCCGGTGGAATCGAGATACTCTCGGAACCGAGCGCGGCCGCCGTGGCGAGCGCGTGTTTCGTGTGCTCGACCCGTGCCTGTCGGTCCTCGGCCGCGAGTTCGACGAACGAGGGGTGGTGAAACGCTTCGGTGTCGCGGTTGAACGTCGCCGCCCGACTCTCCGCGGAGGGCTCGATGGCGCTGAGCATGAACGCGTTGCAGTTACTGACTTCGATACCGCAGTCGTCGAGGAGCGTCCGAGCGCGTTCGAGGTCGTCGCCGTCGGCCGTCCCCGGAAACAGGTGCGGGTCGTCGAGCAGGATTTCGACGCCGTCGTAGCCGGCGTCGGCTATCGCCTCGACGCCTTCGGTGAAGGTTCGCTGCCGGAACGCGTTCATCGAGAAGCCGAACTCCATCGGTCACACCTCGTAGTGGAAGTTCGGCGACTGGCCGAAGAACTCCCGGGGGTTGTCGTAGACGACCTTTCGGACCTCGTCGCGGTCCCAGCCGCGGTCGAGCATCTTGTCGCGGGCCTTCGGAACCGCAAGCGGGTCGGAGGGGTCCCAGTCGGCGGCGCTGTTGAGCAGCATCTTGTCGGTGCCGTACTCCTCGAGGATGTCGATGGTCGTCTCGGCGTCTATCTTCCCGGGGTAGAGGGTGAAGCCGAGCCAACAGTCGGTCTGCAGCGAGATGTCGACCGTGTTCTCGGTGTTGTGGTCGATGACGATTCGCTCTTCGGTCACGTCTTCGTCCTGAATCATCTCCACGAGTCGCTCGGTCCCCTCTGGCTTCTGGGTGTGCGGGGTGTGGATGATGACCGGCAGTTCGCGCTCCTCCGCCATCCTAAGCTGGCGTCTGAACGCGTACTCCTCGGCTTCGGTCCCCTGGTCGAGCCCGATTTCGCCGAGTCCGACGACGTGCTCGCGGTCGAGGTACTCGGGGAGGCCGTCCATCACGGCCTCCGCCATCTCGGGATAGTTCGCCTCTTTCGGTTCGAGGCCGACGGTGACGTAGTGGTCGATGCCCGCCGCCCGCTCGGCCCGGTCGGTCTCGAACTCGATTATCTGCTCGAAGTAGTCGAAGAACGACGCCGCGTGCTGCTTGTCCGTCCCGCTCCAGAATGCTGGTTCGACGCAGCATTCCACGCCCGCGAGCCGGGCGCGCTCGTAGTCGCTCGTCGAGCGAGACACCATGTGCATGTGCGGGTCGATAATTGGTATCGACATGTGACCTACCTCTCTGATGGTAGTTAATCATTGTTTCGGTGGATTCGGTGACGACGCCGTGAGACGGGGGCGAAACGACCGGCCGAAGCGACCGGGCAACGCAACCGCCAGCGACAGCGGAGACAGCTATTTACTCGTCCGCGCAGACCCCGTAGTCGCATGCCTGAACACTGTCCGTTCTGCGGCGAGCCGATAGAATCGAACCGCGTCACGCCCGAGGACGGCCGCCCCTACGAGGAGTGGCGCTGCGTCGACTGCGACGAGACGTGGCGACACCCGGAAGAGACGGTCCTCGACCGGAACCTCGACTTCAGCAAACACGGCGACCAACTCGACAGGCGGGACGCCGACACCTCTCTCGACTGGTGAGCGGTCGCCCGACGACACCGACGCGGAAACAATCATGATTGACGGACAAGGTTATGTATCGGCCACCGCAATCGTGAGTCGATGACAGTCGGAGTTTGGATTATCGGAGCCAGAGGTAACGTCGCGAGTGTCTCGATGACCGGCGCACGCGCAATCGCCCGCGGCGTCGCGGACACGACCGGGATGGTGACGGCCCGCGAACCGGTGGCCGCGCTCGACCTTCCCGTCCTCGACGACCTCGTGTTCGGGGGTCACGACATCCGTTCTCAGCGAATCGAGGAGACTGCCGAGGAGATGGCGGGCCACGGCGGCGTCGTGGCGCCCGACACCCTCAACGCGGTCCGCGAGGATCTCCGCGAAATCGACGAGCGCGTCGAACTCGGGACCGCGCGTCGGTGCGGCGAGGCGGTCGAGGGAATGTCTTCGGAGACGGCGAGCGACGACGTGTCGGTCGGCGATATCGTCGAGGAGATACGGGCCGACTACGCCGCCTTCGCCGACTCGCAGGACGTCGACCGGCTGGTCGTCGTGAACGCCGCGTCGACCGAGCCGCCGATTCCGACGCCCGGCGACTACGACACGCTGGAGGCGTTCGAGACAGCGGTCGAACGCGACGACCCGAACCTCCCCGCGAGCGCTCTGTACGCGTACGCGGCGCTCCTCGACGGCCACCCGTACATCAACTTCACCCCCAGTACCGGCTCCTCGCTCGGCGGCCTCCGCGAACTCGCGGAGCAAAACGGGGTGCCGCACATGGGCCGCGACGGGAAGACCGGCGAGACGCTGATGAAATCCGCGCTCGGGCCGATGTTCGCGGGGCGGAACCTGCGCGTCCTCTCGTGGGAGGGCCACAACATCCTCGGCAACAGCGACGGTCTGGTCCTCGAAGACGACGCGAACAAGGCGGGGAAGATAGAGAGCAAGGGGAGCCTGCTGGACGATATCCTCGGCTACGAGACCCACAACGCCGTCCGCATCGACTACACGCCGTCGCTCGGCGACTGGAAGACCGCGTGGGACCACGTTCACTTCGAGGGCTTCCTCGGGACGAAGATGAAGATGCAGTTCACGTGGGAGGGTGCCGACTCGGCACTCGCCGCCCCGCTCGTCCTCGACATGGTCCGGCTGGCCGCTTTCGCCGACGAGCGCGGTGAGAGCGGGACGATGCCGCACCTTGCGTCCTTCTTCAAATCGCCCGAGGGGGTCGACCGTCACGAACTGTCCGAGCAGTTCCGCCTCCTCTACGACTACGCGGAGCGACACGCGGAGGGAGCGTGACGACTCGCAGGTCCTCGGACGCGGCCGCGTCCGGTGCCGGGCGCGTCGTCGTCCTCGATGTCGTCGGACTCCAACAAGCGCACCTCGACGAGGGGCTGGCACCGAACATCGCCGACTTGCTTGCCGGAAAGCCGTCCGGGGCGCTCGAACCGCCGTTTCCGAGCGTCACGGTCCCCGCGCAGACGACGCTCTCGACCGGACAGTCGCCCGCGGCCCACGGCGACGTGTCCAGCGGTGAGTTCGACCGCGAGCGACAGGTCGCCGAATTCTGGGAGCGCGACCGAGGAACGCGAACGCGGCTGTGGGAGGCCGCGAGCGACGAGGCGGGCCTCACGACGGGCGCGCTGTTCTTCCAGCACCTCATCGGCACGAGCGCCGACGTGGCCGTCACGCCGTCGCCCATCGAAGACGAGGACAACAACCTCATCGAGATGGACTGCTGGACGACCCCCGACGGCTTCTACGACGCCCTCCGCGAGGAGTACGGCCACTTCCCGCTGCACAACTACTGGGGGCCGGTCGCCGACGAGCGGAGCAGCGAGTGGATTCTCGCGGCCGCGCGGGAGTCGATAGCGCGGTACGACCCGGGCCTGCTGTGGGTGTACGTGCCGCACCTCGACTACGACGCGCAGCGTCACGGACCCGACTCGCCGGAACTCAGGGAGGCCGTCGGCGTCGTCGACGAACTGGTTGGGGAGTTCCTCGACTGGCTCGAATCGACGCCCCGCTGGTCCGAGACGGCGGTCAGCGTCGTCAACGAGTACGGGTTCAACGCGGTCGATACCCCGGCGTTCCCGAACCGGGCGCTCCGCGACGCCGGCCTGCTCTCGGTTCGCGACGACGGCGAGGGTGGCGAGGCAGTAGACATCGCCGCGTCGTCGGCGTTCGCGATGGTCGATCACCAAATCGCGCACGTGTACACCGACCGGCCGGCGGCCGCCCGAGAGGTTCTCGAATCGCTCCCCGGCGTCGACGCCGTGGTCGAGGACGAAGCGCGGGGCGACGCGAACCACCCGAACGCCGGTGACCTCGTCGCCGTCGCCGACGCGGACGCGTGGTTCCAGTACTACTGGTGGACCGACGACGCCGACGCGCCGTCGTACGCGACGGAGATGGACATCCACGCCAAACCCGGCTTCGACCCCTGCGAACTGTTCCTCGGCGAGGAGGGACTCGTGACGCTCGACCCGACGAAGGTGTCGGGGTCGCACGGTCGCGTCGACCCCGAGACGCGCGGCTTCTACGGCTTCGGCGGGCCGGCGGCACCCGACGGCTCGTCCGACCGAATCGTCGACGCCCGGCGGTTTGCTCCGACGGTCGCGGACCTGCTCGGTATCGCGGACGACGTATCGCTCGCGTTCGAGCGCCCGTCTCTGTTCGCCGGTCCGCAGGTGTAGGTTCGGCACCGCCGCGAGCGCTCGAACACTGATTTTCCGCGTCGCTCGACGACAGCGAGCGTACGATAGATGCGAAAGAAAAGCCGCCACGGACCGCAGTCGGAACGCGTCTCGCCCGCTCAGTTACCTCCCGAACTCGCGATTTCGATGGTGCCGACCATCCGGAAGTTGTGGGCGCGGCAGACGTACTCCGCCATCGCGTCGGTGACGGTGAACGTGACGGTCTGCGACTCGCCCTGCGTCGAGAGGTAGTCCGTGGAGATGTCGTTCACGACGGAGTCGTCGCCGCTGACGACCTCGAAGTTGTGGGGCGCACCGTTGCGGTTCGTCCACGTGACCGTGTATTCTCCGCCGGCTTCGAGGGTGAGCGTCGGGTTCGTCGCGTCCGCGATGCCGGACGGCGAGACGCCGGTCCAGCCCTCGTTGCTCTCGGCTTCCAGTTCGATGGTCGACCCCGAGGGGATGGCGTCGCTGCCGCCGTCGTCGCTGCCGCCGTCGTCGCCACCGCCACCGGTCGCCTCGACGTGCGCGGTGACGCGATCGTAGACGAGTTCCAGTCCGTTGCCGGACCCGCCGACGCGCTTCAGTTCAGTGTCGTCAAACCAGACGGTTCCGGTGGCGTTGCCCCAGCCGCCGAACAGCAGGTTGAGCTGGAACTGGCCAGGCGACGCGCCGGTCGAGAACGTCGTCTCGAGCAGTTGCCAGTCCTCGACGGGCTCCGTGTAGTAGTCCGTGACGGAACCCTGTCCGAGGCCGTGGACGTTGATGGTGACGCCGTAGGAACTGCCGATTTCGCCGAAGCCGTCCTCGGAGTTGCTGAAGTCGTCTGATGTCTTGACCCACGCGCGGAAGCGGTACTCGGAGTTTGGTTCGAGGTCGTCGCGGTACTGTGTCCACGACGCGTCAGCGCCTTCCGTGGAGTCGACGCGGACGCTGTAGTCGCCCGTCCGCGCCACGTCCGAGGTGTAGGTGAACTCGGCCGTGCCGCCGTAGGTGATTCCCTCCCAGTTCGCCGGGCTGTCCGGGTCCGACGACGAGTCGGTGCCCGCACTCTCCTCGAACGACGCGTTCGGCAGGACATTGTTCCCGTCCGGGTCGGTCAGCGAGACATTGTCGAACCACGCTGTCCCGGTGGCCGTGCCGTAGCCGCCGAACAGGCAGTTGATTTGGACCGTCGTGGTGTCGGCACCCGTGGTGAACGTGGTGCTGACTTCCGTCCAGTCGTTCGTCCCGGTCAGCGGGTCCGTCTCGAAGCTCGTCGTGTGGACGTTGAACAACGCGCCGCGGGCCGAGTCGGCCGCTTGCACGTTCTCGGTCTTTATCCAGCCGCTGAGAGTGTACTCCGTCTCGGGCTGGACCGAGACGCCGTCGACGAGCCAGACCGCGTCCGCACCCTCCGAAGACGTGATTTGGACGCTCTGACTGCCGTCTTGACCGGTGTCCGCGTAGGTGTACTCGGCGGACCCCGCGAACGTGTTCGTCGTCCAGTCGGCGGGCATCGCCGGCTCGCTGCTGCCGGTGCTCTCTTCGAACGAGCCGTTCGAGAGCACGTCGTTTCCGTCCGGGTCGGTCAGCGAAACGCTGTCGTACCACGCCGTCCCGGTCGCCTCGCCGTAGCCGCCGAACAGGCAGTTAATCTGGAGTTCTTCGAGGTCGCCGCTGTTGATCGTGGTGCTCACCTCGGTCCAGTCGTTGGTGCCGGTCAGTCCGGCCGGAATCGTGTCCCACTGCGTGCCCGAGCCCGTGTTCGCTATCTGCTCGACGCTGATGGTCGCGCCGAGCGGGCCCTCGCCGAAGCCGCTTCCGTCCACGAGTTGGACGCTGTCGGTCTTGACGTACGCGGAGAGAGTGTACTCGGTGTTCGGGTCGACCGCGACCGTCGTGTTCCACGAGGCGTCCGCGCCCTCGGTGGATGATACCTGGACGCTCCGATCGCCCTCGTAGCCCGTCTCGGCGTACGAGAACTCTGGCGATCCGGTGTACGGTGTGGTCGACCAGCCGACGGGCATCGGGTCGGAGTCGCCCCCGGTGTCGCCGCCAACGGGCGTCTCGAACGAGGGATTTTCCATGAGGTTCGGAAGGGAGTCAACGTCGTCCCCGCCGTCGCTCGTGTCCTCGTTGGCCTCGTACGCCGGGATGAAACCGTCGGCGTGGGTCGCGCCGGCGAGCGACGCCGCGTCGACGAGGACCGTGTCCTGATAGTTCGATTCGGCGCTGATCATCTCGTAGACCGCCTCGCCGGACGCGTCGTCGGACGGCGTCTGCGCGAGCGCGACGAGCGCCCACATGGCGACCCGACCGTCCTCGTCGTTGAGGAGGTCGTTGTCGAGAATCGCCCCCCGCGTGTCCGTCGTCGAGGGGAGGACGCGGAGTGCGGTGAGTCTGACGCCCGGCGAGGAGTGCGTCAGCGCGCCGAGCGCGGCCTGAATCGCGGTGCTGTTCCCGGTGTCGGCGTCGAGCGCGCCGAGGCCGTGCATCGTCCACAGCGCGTGAATCGCCGCCGGGTCGAGGCCGACCTCGTCGAGCGTCTCCGTCGTGACGAGGTCGACGAGCGAGGAGAGCGCGCCCGTCTCGTTCCGTTCGACCAACAGCCGCTGGGCCGTCCGCCGCCAGAACATGTTCGAACTCGACAGCGCCTCGACGAGTTCAGAGACGCTCGCGTCCGCGAGGTCGGTCGGCTCGTAGCCGTCGTCGTCGCCGTAGACGACGCGGAAGAGCCGGGCGGTCGCGTGGTCGCGTACCTCGGACATGTACGCGTTCCCGGGGCCGTTGTCGAAGCCGTCGGGTGTCGGGTTGTGCTGGTAGATGTAGTTGTACCAGTCGATGAACCACAGCATACCGTCCGGACCGACCGAGGAGTACGACGGCGCGAACCACGCGTCTGTCGCGCCCGCGATGTTGTGGGCGTAGTGGTTGGTGTACCCCGCGCCGTCCTGCGAGAGGAAGAACGTCCCGAGGAGGTGGCCCGTTCCGCCGCCGACGAAGCCGGTGTTGTTCCAGTACTTCTCGGGATATTCACGCGCCGTGTAGATGGTGTGGCCGGTCGCCGCGGTGTACCCGCCGTGGAGGTCGACCTGCCGGACGCGGTCCGTGACCGGGAGGAACCGATTCGAGTCGGAGGCCGCGCCGAAGTCGTTCGGTCCGGTCCCCTCGATGAGGTCGTAGTACTGATGCGGGATGGCGAAGTAGTTGCTCGGTCGCCCGGAGGTCGCGGCCGAGCCGAACGCGAGGCCCTCCTCGGTGAAGCCGAGGCCGGCCTGGTTCCCCGGGAGCGCCCCGACGATTTCGAAGTCGGAGACCGAGCCGTCCTCTAACTTGAATCGGTAGACCGAGGAGCTGAAGTTTCGCTCCTCGCCGGCGATGGTGCCGCTGAAGCCGCCGTACCCGACCTGTCCCCAAATCCAGTTGTCGATGCCGTGGACCAGTTCGTTGGGACCGGCGTGGGTGTCGCCGTTACCGTACCCGGAGAACAGGACGGTTCGCTCGTCGGCCTGTCCGTCGCCGTCCGTGTCGGCGAGGTGGACCAACTTCCCGCTCTCGCTCGGGTCATCGAGGTCGGTGACGACGACGCCGTCGTCGACGACCACCATGCTCGGGGGAATCGAGAGCCCGTCCGCGAAGACGGTGAACTCGTCGGCCTGCCCGTCGCCGTCGGTGTCCTCGCAGACGACGATTTTGTCGCGGTTCTGCCCCAGTTCGTTGGGGTAGTCGCGGGTGACCGACAGCCAGACGCGACCCTGTTCGTCGAACTTCGCGTCGAGGATGTTCCCCTTCGCGTCGTCCGGCAGGTCGGCCTCGGTGACGAACGGTTTGAGGTCGAAGCCCTCCGGCGTAATCGTCCGCCGGACCGTCTCGCTGGGATTCAGCGCCCGCTGCATCTTGTTCCAACTCGTCCCGCTGCCGACCTCCTCGGGGACCTCCGGCGTCAGGAGGCTCCCCTCCGGCGGCGGATAGTACGGGATGTCGGCGTCGATGAACTCCAGGTCGTTGAGGACCTTGGTGTCGTCGGCGATGGTGTCTTCGTTCTTCGTGACCCAGCGAATCGCGTTCTCGATGAGCGCCTTGAAGCCGTCGGTGGCCCACGGCGCTCTGCCGTGGCCCCACGCGGTGTAGAAGACGCGACCGTCGCCCTGCGTTCGGGTCCACGACCACGGCTCGCCCTGTTCGCGGCCCTCGTCGTACTCGGGGATGCTGTCCCCGTCGGGGAACTGCCCGTAGGCGAGGACGTTGATGTCGTCGTTGAGGTTCGTGTGGCGGTACGTCTCGTCTTCGACCGTGATGGGGTCGAGGTTCGACAGAATCGGATGACTCGGCTGGGCGAAGCTCGTCGTCATCTCGTTGTAGTTGTGGTCGGCGAACTGACCGCCGACGAGGTTCATGTAGGCGTCCGAGCCGGTGAAACAGGCCGAGGCGCTGTGAATCGGGATGAAGCCGCCGCCGTTCTCGACGAACTCGACGATGGACTGCTCCTGTTCCGCGGTCAGCTCTTGGCCGTAGTTCGCGCCGCGGTTGTCCATCATGACCCACGCGTCGTAGCGGTGGAGCACGTCGGGTTCGAGGTCGGCGAGGCGGTCGGTGTACTGGACCTCGATGCCGCGGTTCAGCATGTACTCGGTGAGCTGGACCTGCCGGGCGGGGCCGTTGTGGCTGCCGCCCTGCGGACCGCCCATCATGAGGACGCTGATGTTGTCCTCGGCCGGCGGCGGCGTTATCTCGACGCTCCCCCGCATCTGCTCGGGGTGTTCCTCGGCGTAGTACATCGCCATCGACGACTCGGCGGTAAAGGTGACCGTCTGCGAGTCGCCGGACCCCTCCATCGTGGAAAAGGACTGCATCTCCTCCCCGGTCGGGTCCGCGAGGACGAACGTGATGGCCTCGTCCATGACGTTCGAGAGCTCTATCTCGTACTCCTCGCCCTCGTGCATGACGAGCGTCGGGTTGACGGTGTCTTCCATCTCGTCGGGCGCCGTCGCGACCCACGAGAACGAGTCCGCCGAGGTCTCGACCTCCGTCCCGTTGCGCCAACTGTTGATTCCCTTCAACAGGGAGTTCGTCGTCAGGTCGCCCTGACGCCAGTCGGATATGGCGTCGGCGAGGCCGGACCCCTCGATGACCGACTCCTCGTTCGTGTACGCCGCGAGGACGTCACCCTCCGTCGCGACGAGGCGAATCGTGTCGTCGGTGGTGAGCTGTTTCGCCTGCGCGACGCCGCTGGCCCCGAGGAAGTTCGCCGCCCCGGCGCCGCTCACTTTCATGAAGTCGCGCCTGTTGATGTTCAGTCGCTCGCTGTCGCCGTCGCCGGCGTTCGCTTCCCGTGTCGTGTCGTCGTCGTGTGTCATAGTGTGTTGCGTCGGTCGCTGTCGTCGTTGGTTACCGTGCGATTACAGGGCTGCGCCGCTCTCGCGACCGCAGTCCAGCCGCGTACCCCGTCAATGGACCGACGGACGGCTCCCTCCCGCCTGCTCGCCCGACCTGACGGCCGGGGTGTAACAGGAGTATAGCCATTACTCCCGTCGGCTCACTGTGTTGGGCTACCAAATTTCATGAACTAATATTACTTGAATGTACTGTCCGATGGTAAGCGGAGGCCGCGAGGTTCTCCGCCGCAGCGGTCGGTGAACGTTGGACCAACCCAAATGTTAATGACAGTCTGTCGTGTTGCCACGGTTGCAAGTATGAACCGCGCATACACACAGTCTGTCGTACCGACGGCGACGCCGCGGGGTGTCGTGGTTTCGAACCACGGGGACGGACCGGCCCGACGCGAGCGGTCCGCCGCGGGTGAGCGATGAGCGTCGTCATCGTCGGCACGCTCGACACCAAGGGCGAGGAAATCGGGTTCGCCCGCGACGTGCTCGAAGGGAAGGGGCTCGAAGTCCACCTCGTCGACGTCGGCGTGATGGGAGACCCCGAAATCGAACCGGACACCGACGCCGCGGCCGTGGCCGAGGCGGGCGGGAGCACGCTCGAAGCGCTTCGGGAGGCCGGGGACCGCGGCAAGGCTATCGAAATCATGGGCGACGGCGCGGCAGTCGTCGCGTCTCGACTCCACGACGAGGGCCGACTCGACGGTATCCTCGGGCTGGGCGGCGGGGGGAACACCTCGGTCGCGACGGCCGCGATGCGCGCGCTCCCGATGGGCGTCCCCAAACTGATGCTGTCGACGATGGCGTCGGGCGACACGGAACCCTACGTCGGCTACCACGACATCGCGATGATGTACTCCGTCGCCGACATCGAGGGGCTCAATCAGCTCTCGCGGACCGTTATCTCCAACGCGGCGCTCGCGATGGTCGGCATGGTGTCGAACGAACCGGACGCCGAGACCGAGGAGAAGCCGACCATCGGAATCACGATGTTCGGCGTCACGACGCCGTGCGTTCAGACGGCGCGCGACTGGCTCGAAGCGCGCGGCTACGAGACCATCGTCTTCCACGCGACCGGGACCGGCGGCCGAGCGATGGAGTCGCTCATCGAGGAGGGCGTCATCGACGGCGTGCTCGACGTCACGACGACCGAGTGGGCCGACGAACTGGTCGGCGGCGTCCTCGCGGCGGGCCCCGACCGACTCGACGCCGACCGGCGCGCTCGACATGGTCAACTTCGGGCCGAAAGACTCCATCTCCGACGAGTTCGACGGCCGGCAGTTCCACGTCCACAACCCGCAGGTGACGCTGATGCGGACGACCCCAGAGGAGAACGCCGAACTGGGCCGAATCATCGCGGAGAAACTTAACGCCGCGACCGGCCCGACCACGCTCGCGCTCCCGCTCGGCGGCGTTTCGATGCTCGACGCCGAAGGCGAGGAGTTCTACGACCCCGAGGCCGACGAGGCGCTGTTCGATGCGCTGCGCGAGCACCTCGACGACCACGTGGAAGTCATCGAGTCGTCGGCCAACATCAACGACGAGGAGTTCGCGCTCACGCTCGCGAAGGCCATCGACAGCCGCATGCGGGCGTCGGCGTGAGACGACCGTTTCCGAATCGAGAACGAGACTCGAGGGTCGCGCCCCGAGAGACGATATTCTGAGCGCCGACGCGCGGGGTTTCCCATCCGCAGCCAGTCTCGTGACCTGTTTTCTACCCGGATAATCACAAAGTTTAACTATACCATGACACCATGTCACTACCAGCGTTCCGAAGAAACATGACTGATCAACCAGCGCTAACTGACGAATCCAGGCGACGCTATCTGAAAGCAATCGGGACGGCCGGACTCACGGCCGGCCTTGCGGGCTGTTCCGGTGGGGGCGGTTCCGAGACCGAGAACACCGGCGGCGGGGGTGGCGACGATTCCTCTGGCGGGGACACGTCCGGTGGCGACGACAGCGGCGAAGACTACGAACCCATCGGGAACTTCCCGCCCGAGGGGAACTCCGTGAGCATCGGATTCAACGGGCCGACCTCCGGCGCGTTGGGTCCCGACGGTCAAGACCAGGAGAAGGGCTTCGACCTCGCGGTCAAGCACCTGAACGAGGGCGGCGGCCTCGTCGACTACTGGGACCGACTGAGCGGCGACGGCATCATGGGCTACCAGGTCGAGCCGACGAAGGCCGACACCGCCGGCAGCGCCGACACGGCCCAGGACAACATCGACCGGATGATTCAGCGGGACAACATCCAGTTCTGGACGGGCGGCATGTCCAGTACGGTGACGATGGCGATGCAGAACGTCGCCCAGCGGGAGAAGGTTCCGTTCATGGGCGGCAACTCCACGTCCGCCGGCATCTCCGGCGAGAACTGCTCGCGTACTACTTCCACCCGACGTTCCACGCAGAGATTATCGGAATGGCGATGGGCGAGGCCGCGCCCTCGGTCCTCGGCGAGGACCGCTCGCTGTTCCACATCTACATGGACTACTCCTACGGGCAGTCGAACCGCGACGCCGCCCGCAAGTACCTCACCGAGCAGGGGCCGTGGGAGGACGCCGGTGGTGCCGCAATCGCGGAAGGCGAGACAGACCACAGCTCCCAGATTCAGGCGCTCGAAGACTCGGGAGCCGACACGCTGTACTTCTCCAGCTTCGGTAACTTCGCGGCCAGCGGCCTCGCGCAGCTTCGAGACGCCGGCCTGACCGACGACATCGACGTCATCATCCCGCACGTCAGCGCGTTCACCCTCGACCCGCTCGGCGCGGACGCGGAGGGCGTCCTCGGCATGGAGCCGTGGAACCCGAACGCCGACAACGAAGCGAGTCAGGTGTTCGTCGAGTCCTACCAGGAGGAGTACGACGAGACGCCGAACCAGAGTTCGCTGCACACCTACGAATCGATGATGGTGTACGCGGCCGCCGTCGAGGAGGCCGGCACGTTCCACCCGCCGACCGTGGTCCGAACGCTCGAAGAGTTCGAGTGGAGCCTCGCGTGGGGCGACTCCTCGTACCGGTCGTGCGACCACCAGGTCGAACGACCGTGGTACATGGTGCAGGGCGTCGGCGACGACCGCGCCGAGGAACTCGGTATCCGGACGGAAATCGTCGAGACGACCGACCCGCTCGTCTACGAGTGCAGCGAGTTCCCGGCGTCGAACTGCGCCATGGGCGACAACGAGTACGGAGACGAGTAACGGCCGGTCCAAGCCTCGATACGACGTACCTTACTCCCATTTTCTGCAGTCGGTAATCCGCGAGCGGCAACCGGTGTTCTCGGCCGCGCGCACGCCACTCTCTCACTCGACTGCATTCGCGCCGCGCTGACGCCCGGGACCGTACCTCCACCGAACCCGGAGAGCGGCCCGCTGGCATGCCAGAAGTCAGCGAAACACAAGATTAACATACTGAAGAATTCATGAATAATCGTGCACACCATGAAGTGCTTACTCACATCTGTACCGAGGTGGAAGCGATGAACATCGACGGTGTCGTCGGGTTCCTCTTCATCGCGCTGAGCGTCGCGTCGCTGTACCTGCTCGTCGCGGTCGGTCTATCCATCGTGTTCGGGTCGCTCAAATACGTGAATATGGCTCACGGCGTCCTCTACCTGAGCGGCGCGTACATCGGGCTCCTCATCGCGTCGAGCGAACAGTACGGTGGGCTCTTAGGCGACTTCGGGCAGGTCGGACTCGATTGGGGGTTCGTCCCCGCGCTCGTGTTGACGCCGGTGGTCATCTTCGTCCTCGGCGTCGCCATGGAGCGTTGGATCGCGAAACCGTTCTACGAGCGAGAACTGCTCGACCAGCTGTTGGTGACATTCGGAATCCTCATCGCCGCTCAGGAGCTGGTCGCCATCCTCTTCGGCCGGACGGGGACCATCTACCCCCGACCCGAGTGGCTCACGGGCGCGATTTCGCTTCCCGTCATCGGTACGCCGCCGGGGATGAGCGCGGCCTCGACGATACGCGTCCTCGTCGTCGCGCTCACGCTGTTGCTCGTCGCCGGCATCTTCGCGTTCTTCAAATACACCGACTACGGGCTGGCCGTGCGGGCGGGCACCGAAGACTCCGAGATGACGCAGATGCTCGGTATCCGCGTCGGTCGGCCGTTCCTCCTGATATTCGCCGTCGGTGCCGCGTACGCCGGACTCGCCGGCGTCCTCGGGGGGTCGCTGTTCAACGTGACCTCCGAAATCGGCATGGAGATAATCATCCCGTCGCTGGTCATCGTCATCATGGGCGGCGTCGGCAGTTTACGCGGGACCGTCGTCGGCGCGCTGCTCGCCGGACTCACCTTCGCGGTGGCGACGGAACTCGAACCGAGCATGACGCAGGCCAGCATCTACCTGCTGGCCATCGTGGTGCTGACGATTAGGCCGAGCGGCATCTTCCCCTCGGCGGAGGTCGGACAATGAGCACGGACAATATCCACAAGACCGTAGACGAAGAATCGTCATTGATTAGCTGGGACACCTGGGACGGAATCAAGCACACCGAGTCGTTCGTCTTCCTGGCGTCGGTGCTGTTCGTCCTGACGTTCTCGTACGCGTTCGGCCGCGCACCGGTTGTCTCGGACATCTTCCAGGGGTATCACGGACTCGCGGTTACCATCCTCATCTGGTCGATATTCGCGCTCGGGTTCAACCTCCTGTTGGGCCAGACCGGCCTCCTCTCGTTCGGGCACGCCATGTTCTTCGGGACCGCGAGCTACGCCTCGGCGCTGTTCGCGATTCACGTGTACAACGACCCGCTTGCGGTCATCGTCGTCGGGACGTTGGCGGCGGTCGCTCTCGGGGCAATCGCGGCGCTGATTCTCCTGCGCCTCCACACGGTGTACTTCTCCATCGTGGCGCTGGCTATCGGCCAGTTCCTCTACTTCCTCGCCCGAGAACCGCTCGTGGAAATCACGAAGGGCATAAACGGCCTCGAAGTGCCGCGGTCGCCCGTCCTCGGGTTCTTCGAACTGGAACACCAGTACGGCGGGTTCCTCGGCGAACTCATCGTGAACAACCTCTACCTCTTCGTCGGCGTCTTCTTCGTCGCCGTCGTCGTCTCCATCACGCGTATCCGCAAGTCGCCCTACGGACTCATCTTCAAGGCGATTCGCGAGAACGAGACGCGGACGGCGTTCGTCGGTCTCGACGTCTGGCGCTACAAGTTCGCGGCGTTCCTCCTCTCCGCGTCCATCGTCGGCCTCGCCGGCGGCCTGATGGCCGTCAACACCCAGTTCGCGGGCGTCGAACGACTCTACTGGTCCGTCAGCGGCGACGTCGTCGTCATGACCGTCCTCGGCGGACTCGGCACGCTCGCCGGCCCGGTCATCGGTACGTTCGTGTTCTTCTACTTCAAGGGCATCGTCAACGGCTTCCCGACGCTCGGCAACTACTGGCTCCTCCTGCTCTCGCTTTCGTTTACCACGGTCGTGTGGGTCTACCGCGACGGTATCTGGGGGATGACGACCGCCCTCACCGGCGCGCTCCGCGAGCCCAGAGAACTGCTCGACTCCCTCACGGGTGGCGACTCGACCGGCGACTCCTCGGGAGGTGAGAACTGATGGCGCTGCTCGAAACCCACGGACTCACCAAGGAGTTCGGCGGGCTCACGGCGCTCGACGGCGTCGACATCGAAGTCGAAGAGGGCGAACTCGTCTCGCTCATCGGCCCTAACGGCGCCGGCAAGTCCACGCTCATCAACACCATCACCGGTCGGCTGCGTCCGACCGAGGGCGAGGTGTTCTACGCCGGGAACGAACTCGTCGGCATGAAGCCGTTCGAAATCGCCCAGCTCGGCGTCGGCCGGTCGTTCCAGACGGCGTCAATTCTCCCCGAACTCACGGTGCGCGAGAACGTGCAGGTCGCGTCGTTCGCGGCCGAACACGGCTCGTTCCGGGTCAACTTCTTCCGCCGGCGGGACTCGTTCGACGAGGTCCAAGCGCGGACGAACGACATCCTGGAGACCATCGGCCTCGACTCGAAGGCCCGGATGGAAGCCGGTTCGCTCCCCTACGGGGACAAGCGGCGCTTAGAGGTCGCCATCGGACTCGCGACCGACCCGGACCTGCTGTTCATGGACGAGCCGACCGCCGGCATGTCGCCGACGGAGACCGAGATAACGGTCGACCTCATCCACGACCTGCTGGCCGACTGGGGGATGACCATCTTCCTCGTCGAACACGACATGGACATCGTCTTCGACGTGTCCGACCGCATCTTCACGCTCCACCAGGGACGGCTCATCGCGCAGGGCACCCCCGAAGAGATTCGGGAGAATCCGGCCGTTCGCGAGGCGTACCTCGGAGGTGGGGAACAATGAGCCTGCTCGAACTCGACGACGTGCACGCCTACTACGGGCCGAGCCACATCCTCCGCGGCGTCTCCCTCGACATCGACGAGGGCGAGGTCGTCACGCTCCTCGGCCGCAACGGCGCGGGGAAGACGACGACGGTCCGCAGCATCGCCGGGACCGAACCGCCGGCGATTCGGTCCGGGTCGATTCGATTCGACGGCGACGACATCACGGACTGGCCGGCCGACAACATCGCCATGGGCGGCATCGGCGTCGTCCCGGAGGGTCGGCGACTGTTCTCCGAACTGACGGTCGAGGAGAACCTCGAGATGTCGAAAATCACCCGTGGCTGGTGGAACACAATCCGTCGGGGCGGACTCGGCGGCGGCGAGAGTACGATGTCGATAGACGAGCTGTACGACCTGTTCCCACGGCTCGACGAGCGGCGGGCCCAACAGGCCGGGACGCTCTCGGGCGGCGAACAGCAGATGCTCTCCATCGCGCGGACGCTCAGGCTCCCGAACCTGAAACTGCTGTTGCTGGACGAACCGACCGAGGGACTGGCCCCGCAAATCGTCAAGACGGTGGGCGACTCCGTCGCGGAAATCGCCGACCAAGGGCTGACGGTGCTCCTCATCGAGCAGAACGTCCGCGAAGCGCTCCGCATCGCGGACCGCGGCTACGTGCTCGACCAGGGTGACATCGTCTACAGAGGCACCGTGGACGAACTCGAATCCGAGGACCTCGACGAGTACCTCGTCGTCTGACCGCGCCGAACGCGCGACCCTCGGCGCGACCGACGCGCTCTTTCTCTCCCACCTCGCTTCCGCTTCGGTCCGTTCTCGTTTCGATTCTCTCCTCAGTTCTCGTTCCGACTCTCGTTCCGGTTCCTGCCCCGGCGCTCAGTCTCGCATTTCGGGGCCGATTCTTCACCCCCGGTCGCCGTCAGTCAGTCGACAATATTATTTCGTGACACTCGAACACACGGGACATGAAACGGACCAACCGACGACGATTTCTCGCCGCGTTCTCCTCGTCCGCGTTCGCGTTCACCGCGGGGTGTCAGCGACCGGTCGCGTCAGCGTCGCAGAGCCACCCCGTGTCCGAACCGGTCACCTCGTGGCCGACGTTCCGCGGTGGCCGGTTCAACACCGGCTACATCGGCGACGTGTCCCCACTCGACTCGGAGCCCTCGGTGGAGTGGACCTTCGAGGCCGACGGGGCGTTCTGGGGGAGCCCAATCGTCGCCGACGGCATCGTCTACATCGGGAGCGCAGATAGCTCGCTGTACGCCATCGACGCCGAGACCGGCGAGAAACGGTGGTCCTTCGAGACCGGACACCGAATCGAGGGGACGCCGGCGTACGCCGACGGCATCGTCTACATCGGGTCGTACGACAAGCATCTGTACGCTATCGACGCCGAGACCGGCGAGGAGCGCTGGTCCCGGGCGTTCGGTGGGCTGATTCGAGGGAGCCCGACGGTCTGGGACGGGACGGTCTACACCGGCGTCGGCTGTCACAACCTCGCGTGCGCGTGGTACGCGGAGGAGGCCAACGTCTCGGAGACCGGATGGGTGTACGCGCTCGACGCCGAGACCGGCGAGACGGAGTGGCAGTACGAGGTCGGCGACGAGGTCGTCAGCAGTCCGGCGGTCACGGACAACCGCGTGTACGTCGGCTCCTCGGACGAGGCGCTGTACGCGCTGTCGCGCTCGACCGGCGATGTCGAATGGCGGTACGAGACTCGCGACATGATCTGGTCGAGTCCGGCGGTCGCCTACGGCTCCGTGTACTTCACCGACTGGAACGGCAACGTTCACGCCGCCGACGCGGCGACGGGCGAGCGAGAGTGGCTTGCCGACACGGCGGGCCGATACATCTCGGGTTCCGTCGCGGTCGGCGAGGAGGCCGTCTACGTCGGTCACACGCCGTACAACACCCTCGACGACCCGACGACGAACCACGCGAAGGTGTTCCGATTCGACCGCGAGAGCGGCGCTGAGAACTGGAGCTTCGAGACGCCCGCGCTGGAAGTCGGAAGCAGTCCCGTCCTGACGGAGGACACGCTCTACGTCGGGACGCACCGACAGTCGGACGGCGACGGCGTCGGCGTCCACGCCATCACGACTGACGGGCAAGAAGAGTGGTTCATGGAAATCGACGGGCGGGGCGTCGGGTCCAGCCCGGCGCTCGTCGACGGGCGACTGTACTTCGGCGGGACCGACGCGAAGGTGTACGCGGTCGAGTAGTCCGACTGTACGCGAGACCGCCTCCGCGACGACTGGTTACCGAAGCGGTAGCAATCGCTCGAACGAGAACGTCTCGAAAGCCCTCAGAAGTCGATTTCCTTGAACTTGCGCGCTTGATTCTCGATGGCTTCCTCCGTGGCGAGGCGCTCGATGCTCGACGCGCCGAAGAAGCCGACGACGCCCTCGGTGTTGTTGAGGACGTACTCCGCGTCGTCGGGCCACGCGATGGGGCCGCCGTGGCAGATGACGTGAACGTCGTCCCGGACCGACTTGGCGGCGTCGTGGTGCGCCTGCACGCGCTCGGCCGCGTCGTCGAGGTCGAGCGCCGTCTCCGCGCCGATGTCGCCGGAGGTCGTCAGCCCCATGTGGGAGACGATGACGTCGGCGCCGGCTTCGGTCATCGCTTTGGCCTGCTCTTCGGTGAAGACGTACGGGCACGTCAGCATACCCTGCTCGCTCGCCTCGCGAATCATCTCGACTTCCTTGTCGTAGCCCATGCCGGTCTCTTCGAGGTTCTTCCGGTAGCTGCTGTCCTCGTCGATGAGTCCGACGGTCGGGAAGTTCTGGACGCCGGAGAAGCCGCGACGACGCAGGTCTTCGATGAACACGCTCATCTCGCGGAAGGGGTCGGTCCCGTTGACGCCGGCGAGCACCGGCGTGTCTTCGACGACCGGGATGACCTCGTGGCCCATCTCGACGACGATTTCGTTGGCGTCGCCGTACGGCAGGAGACCGGCCAGCGAGCCCCGGCCGTTCATCCGGTAGCGTCCCGAGTTGTAGATGATAAGCAGGTCGACGCCACCGCGTTCCGCGAACTTCGCGGAGATGCCGGTTCCGGCACCGGCGCCGATGACGGGGTCACCGGATTCGATCGTGGATTCGATACGGTCGAGTGATTCAGCACGAGTATACTTCATCCGAGTTGACAGGCCATCGCATACGACTTTAATATTTCGGAAGAATCGACCGGGGGGCCGGACGTCCTCGACGGTGACCGCCTCGACCGAACCGGTCTCGATAAGAAGGCGCTGGTCCGCGCGAATCAGTTGCCCGGGAACTCGCCGGGCGGGAAGACCGTCGCGTCGTCGTCCTCGCGAATCACGGCCTCCGGACCGGGCGGGCAGTACACCGCGAGGAAGCGAAGCGGCTCCCACGAGGTGTTGATGGTGCTGTGTTCGACGCCGCTGGGGATGTGAACCATGTCGCCCGCGCCGACCGTCCGGGTCTCGTCTTCGATGGTCTGTTCGCCCTCGCCGCCGAGGAAGTACAGTATCTCCTCGCTGTCGGGGTGCGTGTGTCGCTCGTGGCCCTTCCCGGGTTCGAGCAACACGACACCGGCGCTGAGTCCCTCCGAGCCGGTGACCTCGGGCGTGTTCATCCACTTCAGCGTTCCCCAGTCCAGTTGAATCGTCTCTACGTCGTCCGCCTGGACGAACCGCTTTTCGGATACCATGACGTGTTGAGTCAAACAGTATCAATTATTAAATATTTTGGTGGCCGAAACGCGGTCAAAAGTTCGTCGAGCGTTCGCGGGCGATGCACGCTGTTTTCGAGAGGAAAATAGTGGCGTAGAGCCGAAGCCAACGAACAACGCGACTGAACTAGTGGTAGGTGGCTTCACACGGCGATTCGTCACTATTCGAGTCAGTGGCGGTCACGTGGACGCTCCGTTTCGTTCGCGTATTGTAAATTATTAATAGACCAATACAATCGCGGGGCAAACCGTGACGGAATCGGGCGGTGACTGAGGGACGGACGCTCCGAGAACGAGTGGAATCAGACCGACGTACGGGGATTTCCTGCTCGTTGGTCCCGAGCGACTGTTCTACTCACGCGGACGGGACGGGGGACGACCAACGACGACAGCCGTTGTTCGCGCGTCGAATGCGTGTGATGTGGTGACGAACCGAATAGCCCTCGAACATTCATTTTCATATCGAAAATCTAACGCGGGGTCACGAGGGTGGAGACTCTCTGCGCCAGTGATCGGCCCGTGTCTTCGATAGACATTACAATTGTAGGTCCGTGACGGACCCATTACACCCATATGTCTGTAATATTTACTCACCACCGCTCCTCAGCGTCCGCGGTTTACGAGACGAGGAGAAGTCAGTCGTGGGGTCAACCACCCAGTTCTGTACGATACGTTCCGTATAGGCGTGAGACCCTTCGTGACGCTAGCGCTCCCGCGAGTCCCGCGGGAAAAGCGACCGTCGCGCGGGTACAGTCCGTTTACGAGATCTCAACCGAACTGCTCCGCGGCGGGCGATGAGACCGTCATTCGAGGGCGCAGATGAAACGCGAGTAGAGAGCCCAAAACAGCATTTTCGAAATGTGAAGTTCGGTATAGCGTCGGCAAAAGTGCCGAATACCGTCGTTAACGAAGTCGCTCCGTCGTCATCGGGCCGCTCAGAACAGCGCGCCCGCCTGCAAGACCGCCACGAGGACGGTCAGGACGCCGACGCTGGCGACGGTGGTGGTGAAGATGGTCGTGCTGAGATACTCCGGGGCGGTGATGCCGTCGACCGCCGTCTCGTCGGCGTACTCGATGGTGAGCGCCAGCGGGATGACTGCGGCGGGAGTGGCACACTCGAGGACGAACACCTTCGCGACGGTCGGGTCGCCGAACCCCAACGCGAGCGCGAGGCCGAACCCGACGAGCGGCGCGACGACGAGTTTCAGCGCCGTCGGCGCGAGCGACCGCGATATGACGGACACGTTAGTCTCCGACAGTTGGATACCGAGAATGAGCAACATGACCGGAATCGAGGCGTCGCCGACGAGTCCGACGGTCTCCATGAGCGCCGAGTCGACCGGCGGGACGAGGTTGAGTGCGCGAGCGATGACGCCGGCGATGATGGCGTACAGCAGTGGCAGTCGGAATATCTCGGTGACGGCATCGAGGACTCCGCTATCGGAGCCGTTCGACGCGATGTAGACGCCGAGGGTGTAGACCACGAGGTTCTGGATAGTGAGGTAGATGACGGCTGTCGTTCGTCCGACCTCGCCGAAGGCGAACCCGGAAAGCGGGATGCCCACGAATCCCGAGTTCGGGAACGCCGCCGCCAGCATGAGCGCGCCGAGGAGCGGACCCGACTCGCCGGCGAGTCGGCCGACGCCCCACGCGATGGCGATCATGAGGAGTGCGTAGCTGACGACGCCGACGCCGAGTTTGAGGACTTCTCCGCCGTCGAGAGTCGTCGTGGCGATGCTGTGGAACGCCAAGGCCGGGATGAGCACGTACAGTCCGAGCGTGTTTATCGGTCCAACGTCGATGTCTGTCGTTCGCGCTAGGAGATAGCCGACGACGGCGACGCCGAGAATCGGGAGAATCGCGTTCGTGAACGCCCCCGTCAACGACATGCGTTGTCCTCCGCGGCGGGTTGGCTCGGCGGTCTGGAAAGTTCGACTAACACTCTGCGCTGTCGCTGTCGGCTCATGTCACTCCCATATCGCTTCTGGTATAAATAGTATCGGAGACCGTTACGTGTAGGCCGGAAACCGTGGTCACGCTAACAGACAAACCGATATTCGGATGGTGGCCAAGGTCAACCACTCATCGTCAGTATTGTTCTATTACTGAGTTTTTATCCGCGTGGGGGAAACTAGAATACACATTAAATCAGTAGATACGGCTATGCCACTGTTTATTTTAATAAATTAAATTGGCTTACTAGAGCCGATGGAACCCACATATCTCTAAACTACGTATAGAATTGAAATTATTTGAGTTATCTAAATTATCTAAATATTTTGAAGGGACCCCACCTAGATGGCGGTATGGTTTAAATTGAACAATTTTAATTCCATGTTCGGTCTACATAGGTAGGCCCGACAAGTCGAGCGGTATCGTACTCGGAGCGCATGCACCCCCGCCCCATTGTCCATAATGGTTTATAAACCACGATTATCGTAGTCACGTATCACCGTGAAAAGTATAGTAACGAATTGCTGGTGAGATTACTACCGTCGAAACTGGACGACCTGGGGCCGCAAGAGTCGAATTACCCTCCGCAGTCTCGTCTCGGTGATTCCGAACAATCTCATTCGGCGCGACAGCAGAACCCGGGTCCAGAAAACATACTCAATTGATGAATAACTCGCCGGCTTACGCTTCGTCGAACATAACAGACGCGTAGCGTCTGTTGGCTCGACGAGGCGTTTCACTCCTCGTCGAATTACGTCGAGCGAAGCTCGACTGACTCGACTTCGGCTTACGCCTCGTCGAACAGCGCAGCACTCCGTGCTGCTGGCTCGACGAGTCGTTTCACTCCTCGTCGAACGAGGTGAATCAGAGATTCACCGGTTCGCCGAAGCTTACGCCTCGTCGAACAGCGTCTCGCCGTCGACCATGTGCGCTTCGACGGTGTCCATGTCCAGCGTCACGCCGAGACCCGGCTTCTCCGGAATCTCGATGTAGCCGTCCTCGATGACCGTCTCCTCGACGAGGTCGCCCCACCAGCCCAGCTCGTAGGAGTGGTATTCGACCGCCAGCGAGTTCGGAATCGCCGTGCCGACGTGTGCGGAGGCCATCGTCGCCACCGGCGACGAGACGTTGTGCATCGCGACCGGCACGTAGTACTGGTTCGCCACGTCCGCGATCTTCTGCGTCTCGCGCATTCCGCCGACCTTCGGCATGTCCGGCGCGACGATGTCCACGGCCTGCTTTTCGATGAGGCGGCGCAGTTCCGTCACGCGGTAGCGGTTCTCGCCGACCGTGATGGGCGTGAGCGTGGACTTCGTGACCTCCTCCTGCACGTCGAGGTTCTCCGGCGGGACGGGGTCTTCGAGCCACCACACGTCGTAGTCTTCGAGCGCGGCGGCGAGGCGCTTGGCGCTGCCGCCCGAGAACGTCCAGTGGCAGTCGAACGCCACGTCCGCCTTGTCCTTGACGCGCTCTGTCACCTTCTCGACGATTTCGGCCTTGTGCCGAATCTCGCCGGGGCGC
The DNA here is from genome assembly GCF_000730175.1 of Haloferax sp. ATB1. Classification (NCBI taxonomy): domain Archaea; kingdom Methanobacteriati; phylum Methanobacteriota; class Halobacteria; order Halobacteriales; family Haloferacaceae; genus Haloferax; species Haloferax sp. ATB1. The sequence continues at coordinate 47,515 of NZ_JPES01000082.1, forward strand.
AGGTGGCGGTTCGCGCGGTCCTTCTCGAAGCCCGACGGCACGTCGAGGTCGAACTTCAGCGCGTCGTAGCCGAGTTCGTCGACCACGCGCTCTGCCTCGTCGGCGCACGCTTCGGGGTCGGCCTCCTCTTCGGTGTGGCAGTCGCAGTAGACGCGAACCTTGTCGCGGTACTTCCCGCCGAGAAGCTGATAGGCGGGAATGTCGAGAATCTTGCCCGCGAGGTCGTGCAGCGCGATTTCGATGCCCGCGATGGCGGTGACCGTGACGCCCTCGACGGAGCCCTCACCGGACATCTTCTGGACGAGATGCTCGTACAGACGGTCGATGTCGAGGGGGTTCTCGCCGATGACGAACGGCTTCATGCGCTCGATGAGCTCGGGCACGCCCGCGCCCCAGTAAGCCTCGCCGGTGCCGACGACGCCCGCGTCAGTGTAGATGCGGACGAGCGTCCACGGGAAGTTGCCGTCGACCATCGTCGTCTGCACGTCGGTGATTTCGACGTCGCGGCCGCCGCCGCGCTTGGCCGTCACGCCCATCGTCTCCGCCGACAGCTCTCGCATCGTGTACTCCGCGTTCGGATCGTGCAACTCCGCGTAGTTCTTACCCATGTGGATAGGTTTACTCGTAGATTAGTAAAGTTTTCCGACCGAGACAGCCGTCGCTCGGTGACCCGCGGGAACGAGTCAGACCAGCGCGCGTCGGTCGAGCGCGTCGCGGAACGTCTCTCGGACGAGCGCGTCGAGGTCGGCGGGGAGGTCGAGTCGCCGGAGGTCGGTGTCGGGGTCAACTGTCGGGTCGAGGTCGACGCCCCGGCGGCGGAGCGCGAGCAGTCGCCAGAGGTACGCGAGTCTGAGCAGGCGCATCGCGCCCGGCACGTCGGCGTCGCTCCGGACGCGGTAGGTCACCCACGCCGAGTCGGGGAGCACGTGGTGCGGGTCCGCGAGGCCGTCGGTGAGGAGCACGTCGCGGACGCGCTTCGTGAGCGCGAGGTCGACGACGCCGGCGTCGTGGACGTGGCCGATTTCCCGGCCGGCGACGACGAACTCCGTTCCCCCGAAGCGGTGCGGCGCGGTCTCGACGCCGGGCCACCGCGAGACCCGCGAGACGATTCTGTCGATGGAGGTAGTCATTCGGTGAATGTACGCGTCCCGAGGAGATAACTGCGAAGTCGGACCGGCGGGAGGTGGCGACCGGGCACCGTCCGTCAAACACTCCGTAGTCGGGCGATAACCACAGGATTTCCGGACATTCAGTTCACGGAGAGAATCAACCGAAAATAGACACTCAGACCGACGCGGTATTCGCGGATTAACACGGGTTAGGAACGCGAATTTTCGTGTCCCGCGACGACTTCGCGTCGGGGCCCCGTCGCGGGACGCGCCCTCCGACCGACGAAATCCCGAACTGCGGCGGCACCCGGAGTAGACGATTCGTAACGAAACCCTCGGGACGCAAATAACGGGACGAACCATGTCTCTGACTGCCACCGATGTACCGACACAGGGTCCCGACTTCGACTCCCGGGAGGCCGCGCGATGAACCTCGGCCAACTCGGCGTCGGTGCCGTCGTCCTCGTCATCGTCGTGTTCGCCCTCCTCTCCGGCGGCGTGAATACGCCCGCTCCCGACGACGACACCGACAGAAGTATCGGCGCCGACGTAACCGACCCCGGCGACGACGACGCGCCGGACGAGGAACCTGAAATCCAAGAAGAGCCCGTCGTCGGCGACGACTCGGGCGACGCTGACGATACCGACGGCGACTCGTCCGACGACGACTCCGAGAGCGCGACCGGTGCGTTCGAGACGGTCGAAACCGACGCCGACGACGACACCGACTCGACGACGAAGAAGTCCTCGAAGAAGCGTAGCAGTTCGAGCTCGAACGACGACAGCGACGACTCGTCTGACGACACTTCGACCGATGAGAACTCGTCCGACGATTCGAGCGACGACAGCACGGACGACTCCACGAACGACGGTTCGACCACCGACGACTCGGGTGACGACATCGGAGTGTGCACGGTGTAGTCACCAGACGCCGGTACGGCGCGGCCACCTCAGTCGACTAAGAGATTGAGGGCGTAGGCGGTCCGGAGCACCGAGGCGGCGTCGCCGCGGGGAAACACCAGTTCGTCGGTCTCGCGGACGTGTTCGAGCACACCCGGAGAAGAGTGTTCGGGGGCGGCCGCGAGCCCGCACTCGTTTTCGGCGGCCCACGTCATCACGTCGAGGTCGGACTTCGAGTCGCCCATCACGAGGACGAACGGGTCGTCCACCCCGAGCACGTCGAGCGCGGCGCGGACGCCCGCCGCCTTGTTCAGGTCGACCGCCGAGAGCTCCGCGGCGTCGGCGTGGTAGTACGCGACCGTCACGCGCTCCAGCGTCCGCCGCACGCCCTCGGGAATCTCCGCCGCCTCCGAGTCGGGGAGCGCGTCGCGGTCATCGAGCACGCCCGCTATCTCCGGGTCGCGCTCCGCGAAGTACGCCCGCGCCCAGTCAGGACCGGCGGGGTCGTCGGTGAGCGCCTCACCGAGGAGGTCGAGCAGGTAGACGAGCGCGCCGTCGATGACTTCCTCTGCGTCGTCGCTGCCGGTCTCGAAGTTCGGCTTGAGCGTGACGTTGAACTCGTTGCCCTGCAGGTGAACGCCGCCGCGGAGCGCGTCGGGCAGGTCGCTGATGACGCGCCCGCGAACCGACTCGAAGACCGACTGCACCGGGTCGTCGAGCGTCTCGTAGAGGAGGCGCTTCGTGTCGGGGCCGTGGCCGGGCGTGAAGACGCCGGTACCCGCCTCGTAGACGATGCTCACGTTCCCCGAGTGGACGAGTTCGTTGCCCAATCCCTGAATGGCGAACCCCTTGACGTTCTCCAAGGTCTGGCCGGTGCAGATGACGATGGGGACGCCCCGCTCGTGGAACTGGGTGAGAAGGTGCAGCACCTCGCGCGGAATCTCGTTGTCCGTCTGCCCCGCGGAGCGCAGCGTCTCGTCCACGTCGAGGACGAGTGCGTTCACCGCCCGGCCGTACTTCGTGTAGAGGTCGAGGGCGGTGAACGCCTGGTCCCGCGTCGCGCGCGCGGCGAGTTCGGCGTAGCGGTCGCCGTCGGAGAGCGCCCGGCGGATGCGGTCTTTCTTCGCCGTGAGTTCGTCGTCGACCGCCTGCCAGTGCGACAGCGCCACCGGCGAACCGAGTGGCGGCAAGAGGTCGACGAAGTCCTGTGCGTCCCGGACCGCGTCCGCGTCGAAGTTCCCGTACAGTCTGTACAGGAGGTCGTACCGCTCCATGATTCGGGGTCGTCACCCAACCGCATTAAACCCGCGTGGGAGGCGAATCCGCCCCGCGCGTCTCTACGCCCTCACGGCTGACTTGGACGTGGTCGCCTCCGGGGCCGGTCGGCCCCGCAACTCTGATACCGACCGGCCGACGACGTGTGCACATGGCACATTGGACCGACAGCATCGTCGGCGACCGAATGACGGTGGACCGCGAGTTCAACGAGCAGGTGATGAACTCCCGGTTCAACAGTCAGGAGTGGGGTCTCATCATGACGGCGACCGAGTTCGAAATCGAGAACGCGGACGACCCCGAGGAGGCGCGCATCGTCGCCGACACGGAGAAAGTCCCGCAGATTATCCCCGAACTCGACAACATCCGCAGTCAGATGGGCGCGATGGGCGGCGGGGGAGACGACTCGTCGTCGGGCGGCGGCGGCATCGTCGACTCCATCAAGGGCGCGCTCGGGATGGGCGGCGGCGGCAAGAAGGGCGAACAGGAGAAACTCGAGGACGCGGAACGACTCACACAGGAGTACGCGGACGCGCTCCAAGACCACCTCGAGAAGAAGGGCAAGTGGAATCAGGTCCGCGTCAGCTACCTCGAATAGCGGGGCAACCGGCCGGCGGTGGCGGCGGCACTCATTTGGCCCCGGTGCCGACATTCCCTTCGAGGGCCACAATTAGTAACAGGCGCGAGCGAAACGTCGCTGCTAGATGAGACCGTCAACGCTGGTCTTCGCGTTCGGTGGACTCCTGTTCGTACTTCCGATTCCCGGCACGTTTATCGCCGGTGCACTGGTGCTCCTCGCGGGAGCCCTCGCGCGGTGGCTCGGTTCGTAACGGACCACCACGAGCGAACACGAATCGGCCGGCTGGACGGCCGAGCGTCGGGGGCGACGGCTCAGTACTCGTCGCCGGCGTGGAACAGCGTCCGCTCGCTCGCCTCGTAGATGTTCATCAGTTCGTTGATGAGGTCGTCGTACTCCTCGTCGTCCTCGCGGAGCGCGTCGAGTCGGGCGACCGTCTCGTCGTCGAGGTGAATCTGCGGCATACCTACACCCACGCCGCGTGACACCTTAAGCGACGTGGGGCGTCGGATTCGACCGCTATCGAGCATCGAGAGCGCCGCCGCTGGGCGGGACACGTATCGAAACGAAAAGCCGGCGGAGTGCCGGGTAGAGACGACAACCGGTACCGGTCCGCCGTGCGGACGCGGTGAACGCTCGACGGTGAACGAATCACCGCCCGCGCGGGTTACTTGAACAGGGACTGGCCGGCGCTGCCGGAGACCTCGGTCAGCCCGGCGTGCACGTCGGCGATGCGCTCGCGGATGTCGCGACCGACGACGCGGGGGTCGAACACGTCCTTGTTCGGCGACCACTCGGTCTCGTTGAAGAACGTGTCGCGGGCGTCCTCGACGCCCTCCGGCGGGACGATGGCGTTGGGGTCCTCGCTGTAGAGGTCGTAGGCGGTGCGCGTGTACTCGTACTGGTAGCGGGTGTCCTTGTTGACCTTGCAGATGCCGTGTTTGAGCATCTCCTGCAGTTGGTCGGGCTGGACGCCCGAGGAGCCGTGGAGGACGAGCGGCGTGTCGAGGCCGTGGTCGCGCAGGGCCTGCCGGATGTCGTTTGCGAGGTCCGGGCGGAGTTCGAGGTCCTTGCCCTTGGCGACGCCGTGCTGCGTGCCGACGGAGATGGCGAGCAGGTCCGCGCCCGTCTTGTCGACGAACTCGACGGCCTGTTCGGGGTCCGTGTAGAACGCCTCTTCGGCCTCGATTTCGTCTTCGACGCCCTTGATCTGGCCGAGTTCGGCCTCGATGAGAACGTCGGAGCCCGCGGCTTCCACCATCTCGACGACCTCGCGGCTCGTCTCGACGTTCTCGTCGAACGGCTCGTGGGAGGCGTCGATCATGATGGACGACGGGATGTCGAGTTCGATCTGTTGCTCGATGAACTCGAGGTCCGTCTGGTGGTCCATGTTGAGGAAGACGCCGATGTCGTACCGCTCGGCGATGGTCTCGATGTAGTTCCCCATGGCCTTCAGGCCCGCAACGGCGTCGCCGTCACCGGCGAACCGGCAGGCCCCACCGCTCATCTGCAACAGGAGGTCCGAGTCCATCCGGTCGGCTCCCTCCATGAGACCCATCATAATGTTCGGCTCCGCGATGTTACTCGCGATGAGGCCGAATCCTTCGTCGAGCGCCTCGTCGTACACTGTGGCGAGTTCCTCCCCGCCGTAGAACGGCATTATGCGTTCACCTCGGTTTCGTCAACGACTGCGAGACTAATAATGTATGGGAAGCGAGTTTCGATTCTGCACGTTTTCGTTTGTTCGCGTTCGAGTTAATTTTCGTCGGCCGGCGCGGAGCGCCGCCGCTGGCGGGCGAGCGAAAAAACAGGAAAACCGTCGGCGGCGTTACGAGAACAGCTTCTTCAGCCGGGCGAACAGCCCCTTTTCGGGGTCGCCGCCGCGGCGCACGGGTTCGTCCGATTCCGCGGCGTCGCCGGACGAGTCGTCGGTGCCGTCGTCGGCCTCGGCGTCCTCTCCGTCGTCGCCGCTTCCGAACGTGACCGAACCGGTCTTGCCGGCCTCGGCGAGCTCGACCGCCTTCTTCACGACGGCTTCGGCGTTGTTGACGCCGTCTTTGACCGTCCCCTTGATGACGAGTTTGCCGTCGAAGCGGTCTCGGCTGACCGAGGTGTCCGAGGTGATGATGACCGCCTCGGCCTCGGCGATGGCGTCCGAGGACAGTTCGTCCTGCGTGCCCATCGCGCCCTGGACCTCGACGTCGATGTCGTGGCCGAGGCGCTCGCCGGCCTGCAGGAGGTTCTCGGCCGCCATCTGGCTGTGTGCGATTCCGGTCGGACAGGATGTGACTGCGACGAGTTTCATTGGTCTAGTGTAAGGATTTCCGCGACTTCAGCCTTGGTGTCGGCCTGCAGGACGCGCTCCGCGAGTTCGCGGGCGTCCGCGGTGTCGGTCTCCGCGACGGCCGCCTTGACCTGCGGCACCGTCACGGCGCTCATGCTCAGTTCGTCGAGGCCGAGCCCGACGAGCAGTTCGGTGAGGTCCGGGTCGCCGGCCATCTCGCCGCACATGCCGACCCAGCAGTCCTCGCCCTCGGTCGCCGAGACGGTGGCGTCGATGGCGCGGAGGACCGCCGGCTGTCGGTAGTCGCCGAGGTCCGAGACGCGCTCGTTGCCGCGCTCGGCGGCCATCACGTACTGCGCGAGGTCGTTCGTCCCGATGCTGAAGAAGTCGACGTGCGGCGCGAACTGGTCGGCCATGAACGCCGCGGCGGGCGTCTCGACCATGATGCCGAACTCGGGCAGTTCGTTTTCGACGCCCTCGGCGTCGAGGTCGGCCGCAATCGACTCGAACCGCTCTCGGCCGGCGCGAAGCTCCTCGACCGTCGAGACGAGCGGGAGCATCACCGACAGGTTCGCCCCGTCGGCGCTGGCCGCCGCGCGCAAGAGCGCGCGGACCTGCGTCTCGAAGAGGTCAGCGTCCGGGCCGAGCGACCGGCGGATGCCGCGCTCGCCGAGGAACGGGTTCTCCTCGTCCGGCAGGTCGAGGTACGGGACCGGCTTGTCGCCGCCGATGTCGAGCGTCCGGACGACGACGCGCCCGCCGTCGAACGATTCGAGCGCCTCCACGTACGCCTCGTACTGCTCGTCTTCGTCCGGCGGCGACTCGCGGTCGAGGAAGAGGAACTCGGTGCGGAATAGACCGACACCGTCGGCCCCGCGGTCGACCGCTGGCCCGAGGTCCGCCAGCGTGCCGATGTTGGCGGCGACCTCGATTTCGACGCCGTCTGCGGTCTCGACCGACTCGTGTCGGATGTCCACGTCGGCGGCGGCCGCGGCGGCCTCCTTGCGCTCGTCGCTCGGGTCGACCACGAAGTCGCCCGACTCGCCGTCGACGACGACTTCTGCGCCGTCCTCGACGGACTGGAGTTCCTCGCCCACGCCGACGATGGCCGGCAGGGCGAGCGAGCGCGCGAAGATGGCCGCGTGGGAGGTGCGGCCGCCCGTCACCGTGACGAAGCCGGCGACGCGCTCCGGGTCGAGTTGCGCCGTGTCGCTCGGCGTGAGTCGCTCCGCGACGACGACGCTCCCCTCCGGCAGCGACGAGAGGTCGACGCGCTCGCCGTCCGAGAGGACGCGCACGAGTCGGTCGCGCACGTCGCGGAGGTCGTCGGCGCGCTCGCCCATGCGACCGCCCATGTTCTCGAACTGCTCGACGAACTCGGAGAACGTCTCCTGCACGGCGTGTTCGGCCGGGAGCCCGCCCTCGATGGCGTCGGTGACGCCGTCGGTTATCTGCGGGTCGTTGAGGAACTGGACGTGCGCGTCGAACACCGCGGCCTCCTCCTCGCCGACGCGTTCGGCGGTCCGCTCGCGCTCGGCTTCGAGTTCGTCTTCGGCGGCCGCGCGGGCGTCCTCGAAGCGCGCCAGTTCGGCCTCCGCGTCCACGTCTTCGGCGGCCGGCGGCTCGGGGAGGTCGGCGTCCGGTCGGTACCAGACGACGGTGCCGACGCCCGAAAGCGGTGTCACGCCGATGCCGGAGAGGGTTCGTTCGGTCATGGCTTACTGTTTGGCTTCGGGCGTCGAAAGGATGTCCTCTAGGGCGTCGAGTGCCGCTTCCGCGTCGTCACCCTCGGCGACGAGGCGCACGGACTCGTCGTGGCCGACGCCGAGACCGGTGACGGCGAGCATGCTGGCGGCGGGGACGAGGTCGTCCTCGTCGGCGCGGCCGAGCTGGATGTCGGCGTCGAACTCGTTCGCGGTCTCGACGAACTGCGAGGCCGGGCGGGCGTGAAGCCCGTCTTCGGGGACGACCGTGACGGTCCGCTCCATCACTCGACCACCTCGGCGAGCACGTCCTGAACGGTCTGCTTGCTCTCGGCTTCGAGGAGTTTCTCGCGCACGTCCTCGTGCATGAGCGACCGCGAGAGAGCGCTCAGAATCTGCAGGTGGTCCTCGCCGCCCGCCGCGGGGACGAGAATCATGAACAGGAGCTTCGCCGGCTTGTCGTCCATGGCGTCGAAGTCGATGCCCTCGGTCGAGCGCGCGAAGGCGACCGTCGGCTTCGAGACGGCGTCGGTCTTCGCGTGCGGGATGCCGATGCCGAAGCCGACGCCGGTCGTCGCCTCCTCCTCGCGTTCGAGGAGGGCGTCGAGGGCGGCGTCGCGGTCGTCGACGCGGCCGGCGTCGACGGCGAGGTCGAGGAGGAACTCGATGGCCCCCTCCTTCGTCGCCGGCGGCTCTTCGAGCGAGATCAGTTCGAGCGGTGTGATGGTGCTGATGTCAGTGACGTCCATTGTATTGTACTTCGTTCGAGTCTGGAAAGATTAGTTCGGTGTGGTCAGTCGTCGGAGCTCTGGGCCGCGACCTTGGCGTCGAAGTTCGGCTTGATAGCCGTCGCGATGACGGCGGTCACGATGGAGCCCAGCAGGATGCACGCGATGAACATGAACGGCTGGTTCGACAGCGGAACCACGAAGATGCCGCCGTGCGGAGCCGGCATGTTCACGCCGAGCGCCATCGAGGCCGCGCCGGCGACGGCGCTGCCGGCGACGACGCTCGGGATGACGCGGGCCGGGTCGGCGGCCGCGTACGGAATCGCGCCCTCCGTGATAAAGGAGAAGCCGAGGAGCACGCCGCTCTTGGCGTTCTCGTACATCTCGGCCGCGTACTTCTGCGGCGCGATGAAGTTCGACAGCGCGAGGCCGATGGGCGGGACCATCCCCGCGATCATGACCGCGGCCATCGGCGCGGTGACGCCCTCGGAGATGAGGCCGACGGAGAACACGTAGGCGACCTTGTTGATGGGTCCGCCCATGTCGGCCGCCATCATCGCCCCGAGGATGGCCCCGAGAACGATGGCTTGGCCGCCGCCCTGCATGTTGCTCAGGAACGCGGTGAGCCCCGCGTTCGCGATGGAGATCGGAACGCCCAGCACGAACAGCATGACGGGCGTGAGCACCGCGGTGGTCGCCACCGGGATGAGGAGCACGGGCATCATCGGCGCGATGAACTCGGGCACGTCGCGCTGCTTGAACCAGCGCGCGACGATGCCGGCGAGGAACCCGGCGACGATAGCGCCGAGGTAGCCCGCGCCGGCGGAGCCGCCCTGAAGGCCGATGACGTCACCGGCGGCCTGCAGGACGTTGCCCTGCTGGATGATGTACGACAGGATGAACCCCGGTGCGAGGCCCGGTCGGTCGGCGATGGCGTACGCGATGTACGCGCCGAGGACCGGAACCATCAGCGTCAGCCCAGCGACGCCGATCTGCGCGAGGAACCAGCCGGCGGTCCCCGTGCTGTTGAATACGTCTTGTACGTTGTTCGAAAGCGAGGCTACCGCGTAGCCCAGCGCCAGGAAGATTCCGCCGATGGTCACGAACGGAATCATGAACGATACCCCAGTCATCAGGTCCTCCTTCACCGAAGTGAGGTAGGACCGAACTGCGTCTTCTGCGTCGTTTGCCATAGTGTTGCCACCCCTACGAAAGAACGTACGCAAATGTGCTCAAAAACCCTTTCGAATATGAACGTTACTGAGCGTTTCGATCGTTAACAAACGTTCATCTGAGAATCACCGGCTCCGAACGGTCGTCACCTCGACGTGCGTTTCGTTCGTCAGCACGTCTTCGAGGTTCGGAACGCGGGTGCCAGCGACCCCGACGACGCGGGACGCGGTCAACACGCCCATTCGGAGGGCATCGGCGTCCGACAGTCCGTGTTCGCGCGCGGCGAGGAACCCGGACATGACGGCGTCGCCCGCGCCGACTGTGTCCACGACCTCAACGTCGAGCGCAGGCGCAGAGAGGACCTCGCTGTCGGTGACGAGGAGCGCGCCGTCCGCGCCGAGCGAGGCTAACACGTACTCGAACCCGCGCGCGTGAAGTTCCTCGGCGGCCTCGATGGCGTCGGCTTCGGTCTCGACAGTTCGACCCGTCGCCGCCGCGAGTTCCGAGCGATTGGGTTTGCAGACGTAGTAGTCGGCCTCCAGTTCGGCGAGGTACTCCCCGCCCATGTCCACCGCTATCTGCCAGTCGCCCGCGCGGGCGAGTCTATCGACGTCGGCGAGCGACATCCCCGGCGGGAGGCTGCCGCCGACGAGGAGCGTGTCCGGCTCGTTCGCCTGCGCGGTTTCGACGAGTTCGTCCACGTCGGCTGCACGAATCTGCGGGCCGTTGTGATTGAGTTTGTACTCGCCGTCTTCCGCGAGCACGGTCGTGTTCAGGCGCGTGTCCGCGTCGACGGTGACGAAGTCCGAGGCGATGCCGTCGGCGTCGAGTCGGTCGCGGACGAACTTCCCGAAGTGGCCGCCGAGAAAGCCCGAGGCGGTCACGTCGGCATCGAGCGCCGAGACGTACTTGGCGACGTTGATACCCTTGCCGCCCGCGGTAAACACCGCGTCGTCGGTCCGGTGGACGACGCCGGGCTGAAGCGGTTCGTCGAAGTGAATCGTGTGGTCTACTGCTGGGTTCGGGGTGACTGTGAGAATCATCGTGCAACTCCGTCGACGACGGTGACGCCCGCGCTCTCTATCTCCTCGCGCGAGTCGGCGTCGAGTTCGCCGTCCGTGATAAGCAGGTCAATCTGTTCGAGCGATGCGAACTGGACGAAGCTCCGTCGGCCGAGCTTCGAGAGGTCCGCGACGAGGACGACCTTCGCGGCCTTCTCGACCATCAGTTCCTTCATCCGCGCTTCGTCCTCGTTCGGGGTCGTGAGGCCGGATTCGACGTCGAACCCGTTCGTGCCGAGGAACAGCAGGTCGAAGTTCGTCCGCTCCATGAACGACTCCGCGGTCGGCCCCACGAGCGCCTTCGTCCGCCGGCGGAGCGTCCCGCCCGTGAGTTTGACCTCGTTGTCCTCCTCGTTCAGTTCGATGGCGAGCCGCGGCGAGTTGGTGACGCCGAGTATCGTCCCGTCCTTGGGAACCTTCCGCGCCACCTCCATCGTGGTCGTCCCGGCGTCGAAGAACACGACCTGCCCCTCGGCCAGTTCCTCGACCGCGCGGTCGGCGATCGCGCGTTTCCCTTCGAGATTCTGTACTTCCTTCTGCCCGTAGGTCTGCTCGCGCCCGACGGAGGTCACGGGGACGGCTCCGCCGTGCGACCGCTCGATGAGCCCACGGTCTTCGAGTTCGCGCAGGTCACGTCGTATCGTCGCCTTCGAATAGCCGAGGTGGTCGGACAGCGACTCGACCGACCGGCCGTCCGAGTCGGAGACGAGTTCGACGATGCGGCGTTTGCGCTCTGCTGGTAACATCGGTAGCGATTCCTCGTTAGGTGGAAGGTAGGTCGGGGAGTAGTGTTAATTGTTTATGTTGGATTCCGCCCGTATCTGTTCGAAATAGACTGAATCCCACACAAGAACGAAAACGGCGTGTTCGTTGGTGAGAAAACGATCAAAAACGAAAACGAGAACGCTCGAAACGAACGTCGAACCGCCGATTCGGTGGGTCGCCGACGCTCAGAGTCGGTCGAGAACCGCGGCGGTCACGTCCTCCGTGGAGGCGTCGCCGCCGAGGTCGGGCGTGCGCGGCCCGTCGGCGAGGACGCCCTCGACGGCCGACCGAACGCGGTCGGCCTCCGCTTCGTAGTCGAGGTAGTCGAGCAGCATCGCCGCGGACAGAATCGTCGCCGCGGGGTTGGCGACTCCCTCGCCGGCGATGTCGGGCGCGGAGCCGTGAACCGGTTCGAACAGCGCGGCGTCCGGGCCGATGTTCGCCGAGGGGAGCAGTCCGAGGCCGCCGACGAGGCCGGCGGCGAGGTCCGAGAGCACGTCGCCCGCGAGGTTCGGACAGACGACGGTGTCGAACTGCGTGGGGTCGAGACAGACGCGCGTCGCGAAGGCGTCCATCAGGACCTCCTCTGCCTCGACGCCGCGCTCGTCGGCGACGGAGACGACGGCGTCGCGGAAGCGACCGTCCGTCTCGCGCATCACGTTCGCCTTGTGGGCGACCTGGAAACTGCCGCCCTCGCCGCCGACGTAGTCGCAGGCGTACTCGGCGAGTCGCTCGGACGCCGAGGTGGTGACGACGCGCGTGAGCGTCGAGAGGTCGTCAGAGAGGCGGTCTTCGTGGCCCGCGTAGACGCCTTCCGTGTTCTCCCGGAGGAAGACGAGGTCCGTCTCCGGTCGGAGCGCGTCGACGCCGGGGTAGGCCTTCGCCGGGCGGACGTTGACAAAGGAGTCCACCGCGGTCCGAAGCGGCAGGATAACGTCCGCCGCGGTCTCGCCGGCCGCGCCGAACAGCGTCGCGTCGGCCTCGGCGGCGAGGTCGTAGGTCTCCTGCGGGAGCGCCTCGCCCGTGGCTTCCTTCACGTGGTCGCCGGCGTCGGCCTCGACGAACTCGAAGTCGCCGACGGCCTTCAGCACGTCAACCGCCGCCGGGATGACCTCCGCGCCGATGCCGTCGCCGGGGATGACGACGATTTCCTCAGTCATCGACGTAGGGCAGGGAAGCGGCTTTCTCGGCGACCGCGTCGGCGTTCGACTTCATGAGCGCCGTCGTGTCCCAGACGCCCTCGGTGAGCGCCTTCCGCTGTGCGTCGTCGACGGTCACGTCCACGGTCTTCTCGCCGTAGGTGACCGTCTCGTTTTCCACGTCCACGTCGATGTCTGCGTCCGGGTGCTCGTCGACCCAGTCCTGCAGTTCGGTGATGGTGTCGTGGTCGGCGGTGACCGTCGGGATGCCGAGCGCGAGGCAGTTGCCCGCGAAAATCTCGGCGAACGACTCGCCGATGATGGCGTCGATGCCCCAGCGCATGAGCGCCTGCGGGGCGTGCTCCCGAGAGGAGCCACAGCCGAAGTTGGCGTTGACGACCATGATGGAGGCGTCCTGGAACTGCGGTTCGTTCATCGGGTGGTCTTTGGGTTCGTCGTTCTCGTCGTAGCGCTGGTCGAAGAACGCGAACTCGCCGAGGCCGTCGAACGTGACGACCTTCATGAACCGCGCCGGGATGATCTGGTCCGTGTCGATGTCGTTGCCGCGGATGGGAACGCCGGAGCCGGACGCGGAGTCGATTTCGGGAATCTCGTCGGTCATGCGACGCTCACCTCCTTCAGTTCGCGCACGTCAGTCACGTGCCCGGTGACGGCCGCGGCGGCGACCATGCGCGGGTTCATCAGGACGGTGCGGCCGTCTTTCGACCCCTGCCGACCGATGAAGTTGCGGTTCGACGAGGACGCGGAGGCCTCGTCGCCCTCCAGTTGGTCCTCGTTCATGCCGAGACACATCGAACAGCCCGCCTCGCGCCACTCGAAGCCGGCTTCCGTGAATATCTCGTCGAGACCCTCCGCCTCCGCGGCGGCCTTGACGCGCTGACTGCCGGGGACGACCATTGCGCGGACGCCGTCCGCGACCTGTCGTCCCTCGACGACTCCCGCCGCGCGGCGGAGGTCGGGCATCCGGGCGTTGGTACACGAGCCGAGGAACGCCACGTCGATTTCGTAGCCCTCCATCGTCTCGCCGGGCGTGACGCCCATGTGCTCCTGCGCCATCCGGGCGGTGTCCTGCTTCTCCTCGGGCAGGTCCTCCGGGGCCGGAATCGGCTGGGTGATGCCGACGCCCTGTCCGGGCGTGGTCCCCCACGTGACGACGGGTTCGAGTTCGGAGCCGTCGATGGTGACGACGTCGTCGTACTCGGCGTCCTCGTCGGAGCGGATGGACTCCCAGTACGGCTTGAGTTCGTCGAACCGCTCGGGGTTCTCCTGGAAGTACTCGGTCTCCTTCAGCCACTCGTAGGTGGTCTCGTCGGGGTTGACGTAGCCCGCGCGAGCGCCGCCCTCGATGGACATGTTACAGATGCTCATCCGGCCTTCCATGTCGAGGTTCTCGATGGCCTCGCCGGCGTACTCGTAGACGTAGCCGACGCCGCCTTCGGTCCCGAGGCGACGGATGATTTCGAGGATGACGTCCTTGGCCTCGACGCCGGGGCCGAGCTCGCCCGTGACCTCGATCTTCCGGACCTTCTTCTTCTCCATCGCGACCGTCTGGGTCGCCAGCACGTCGCGAATCTGGCTCGTGCCGATACCGAACGCGAGCGCGCCGAACGCGCCGTGGGTCGAGGTGTGGCTGTCGCCGCAGACGATAGTCATGCCGGGTTGGGTGAGTCCCTTCTCGGGCCCGATGACGTGGACGATACCCTGCTCGCCCGAGGTCGGGTCCGAGAAGTTGATGCCGGCGTCGCGGACGTTCTGTTCGAGTTCGGCCATCATCTCCTCTGCGGCGTCGTCGCGGAACGGCCGCGACTGGTCCGACGTGGGGACGATGTGGTCGACCGTCGCGTGCGTCCGGTTCGGGTAGGCGACTTCGAGGTCGCGCTCCTGCAGCATGCCGAACGCCTGCGGGCTCGTCACCTCGTGGATGAGGTGCAGGCCGCAGAACAACTGCGTCTGGCCGGTCGGAAGCTCCGAGACCGTGTGTTCCTCCCAGACCTTGTCGTACAGCGTTCCCTCACTCATGTCCGTCACCCGGTACGACGCGGTCGTCGTGGCCGCGTTCCCAGACTTGGTTCGCGCCCTCGCCGTTGCGGGGCGTGTGGTCCACGTCGCCCATCGTCTCGGTCTCGGTCGCGTCCGTGTCCGTCGCGGGCGTCGCGTCGCTCTGTCCGCCGTCGGTGACGGCCGGGCCGCGCTCGTAGACCGTGGTGAACGTCTCGCCCGTATAGGGGTTCGTGTGGCTGATGTCTCGCATTCGGTCGGTCGTGTCGTCGCGTGTCATTGGTGTCGTGTTCAGTCGTCCGCCGGTGCTTCGGCTTTCTCCGCGTCCGCTTCTTCTTCGTCGTCGGCCCACGCGAACAGGTCGCGCAGCGGCGCGCCGACCTGTTCGATGTGGTGGTTCTCTTCTGCGTCCTTGAGCTGGGAGTACGACGGGCGGCCCGCCTGGTTCTCCAGAATCCACTCGCGTGCGAAGGTGCCGTCTTGGACCTCCTCCAGAATCTCCTCCATGTTCTCGCGGGCGTGTTCGTCGACGACGCGGTCGCCGCGGGTCAGCCCGCCGAACTCGGCGGTGTCGGAGACCGAGTCCCACATCTCGCCGAGCCCGCCTTCGTACATCAGGTCGACGATGAGCTTCAGTTCGTTCAGGCACTCGAAGTACGCCATCTCGGGGGAGTAGCCCGCGTCGACGAGCGTCTCGTAGCCCTGCTTGACCAGCGAGGTGACGCCGCCGCAGAGGACGGCCTGCTCGCCGAACAGGTCGGTCTCGGTCTCCTCTTGGAACGTCGTCTCGATGACGCCCGCGCGGGTGCAGCCGAGGCCGTGCGCGTAGGCCAGCGCTTCTTCCTTGGCGTCGCCCGTCACGTCCTGGTAGACGGCGATGAGACCCGGCGTCCCCTCGTTCGCCTCGTAGTTGCGGCGGACGAGGTGACCCGGCGACTTCGGCGCGACCATCGTCACGTCGACGTCTTCCGGGGGCCGAATCTGGTTGTAGTGGATGTTGAAGCCGTGGGCGAACTGGAGCGTGTCGCCGGCCTCGAGGGAGTCTCGAATCTCCTCGAACACCGCCGGCTGGACGGTGTCGGGGACGAGAATCGAGACGATGTCGCCCTCGGCGGCCGCCGCGGCCGGCTCTTTGACGCGGAGGCCGTCGGCTTCCGCGGCGTCGCGGGACGAGGAGTTCGCGCGGAGGCCGACGACCACGTCGACCCCGCTGTCGGCGAGGTTCTGTGCGTGGGCGTGGCCCTGACTGCCGTAGCCGATGACGGCTACGGTCTTGTCGTCGATTTGGGAGCGGTCGGCGTCGTCGTCGTAGTAAACTTCCGTGGTGAGTTCTGTCATTGCGTGTTTGTGTTGGGTTTGGTGGGTTCGCCGGAGGTTCCGGGTTCCTCTCCGGGGACGGTCTTCTTCGAGCCGTGAGCGAGCGCGGTCTGGCCGGTCCGGGCGATTTCGATGATGCCGAACCGCCGGAACGCGTCCACGGCGTCGTCTATCTTGCGCTCGTCGCCGGTGAGTTGGACCGTGATGGTCTCCGGCCCGGCGTCGAGGGTGCGGCCGTCGTACATCTCCGTGATGGCGTGGACCTTGTCGGGGTCCTCGCCGCGGACCTTCAGGAGGACGAGTTCCGCGCGAACGGCGTCGTCGTCCAACTCGCCGACGGAGATGACGGGCTTGAGCTTCGCGAGCTGTTTTTCTATCTGGTCGATGCCCGGTTCGGGCTCTTCGACGACCATCGTGATTCGGGAGTGACCGTCAACCGTCGTCGGGCCGACGGTGAGGCTCTCGGATGTTGAACTGGCGGCGGGCGGCGAGGCCGGCGACGCGCGAGAGCACGCCGGGTTCGTCCTCGACGATGGCCGAAAAGACCGTTCGCCGCGGTTCGTGTTCCGATTCCGCTTCGGGGTCGATGCGGATACCCTGCGCGTTGCGTCGGCCGTCGGGGTGTGGCCGCTCGTCGGGCGCGGGGCCTTGCAGTCCTGTCCGATTGTCGCTCATAGCTGGTCCTCCGAGAGTGCGAATTTGCCGTTCGCGCCGCCCGAGGAGACCATCGGGTAGACGTTCTCCGCCGGGTCGACGTGGAAGTCGATGACCGAGGGGCCGTCGTACGCGAGCGCTTCCTCGATGGCGTCGGGAACCTCCTCGTAGGAGTCGACGGTCCAGCCGCGCGCGCCGAACGCCTCGGCGAGCTTGTCGAACTGGGGACACCAGTCGTAGCCGGCGGCCATGCGTCGGCCCTCGAAGAAGGCGTCCTGCCACTGGCGGACCATCCCGATGTACTCGTTGTTCAGGATGGCGACGGTGATGTCGAGGTTCTCGCGGACGGCGACCGACAGCTCCTGAATCGTCATCAGGAACGAGGCGTCGCCGTCGACGCAGACGACCGTCTCGTCGTCGTCGGCCGCGACCCGCGCGCCGATTGCGGCGGGCAGGCCGTAGCCCATCGTGCCGAGGCCGTGGGACGAAACCCACCGCCGCGGCTCGGTGAACGTCCAGTACTGGGCGGCCCACATCTGGTGTTGGCCGACGCCGCTCGTGACGATGGTCTCGTCGGGCGTGGCCTCGTCCAGCGCCTCGACGACGAACTGCGGCTTCAGCGGCTCGTTGTCCGGGGCCGCGTAGTCCATCGGGTACTCGTCTTTCCACGTGAGACACTGGTCGACCCACTCGCGCGCGTCGGGGCCCTCGTCGAGTTCGGCGTCGACGCGCTCGATGGCGCGGCCGGCGTCGCCGACGACCGGGTAGTCCGCGTGGACGTTCTTCGAGATTTCCGCCGGGTCGATGTCGATGTGGACGACCTCAGCCTCGGGCGCGAACGTGTCGATACCGCCGGTCAGGCGGTCGTCGAACCGCGTGCCGACCGCGATGAGGCAGTCGGTGTGCGTGATGGCCATGTTGGCGTAGCCGGTGCCGTGCATCCCCGCCCACGAGAGGCAGAGTTCGTGGTCCTCCGGCATCGCGCCGATTCCGGGCATCGTGGTGACGACCGGAATCCGGTGCTCGGTCGCGAACTGCCGGGCGACCTCGGTCGCGTCGGCCTTGACCACGCCGCCACCGAACAGCAGGAGCGGCTTCTCCGCGCGCTCGATTGCGCGCGCGGCGGCCTCGACCTGCGAGTCGGCCGGGTCGGTGCGGGCGCGACACGTCTCGGGTGCCTGCGCCGGACCGGGCTCGCGGTCGGTCTCGTTGAGCGAGACGTCCTTCGGGAGGTCGACGAGCGTCGGGCCGGGTCGGCCCTCCGCGGCGAGCGCGAACGCTTCGCCGACGGTGTCGCCGACGGTGTCGGGCGACGAGGCGAAGTAGTTGTGCTTCGTGATGGGCGCGGTGACGCCCGTGGTGTCGGTCTCCTGGAACGCGTCGGAGCCGACCATGTCGGACGGGACCTGCCCCGTGAGCGCGAGCACCGCGTCGGAGTCCATGTTCGCGTCGGCGATGCCGGTCACGAGGTTGGTCGCGCCCGGACCGGACGTGGCGAGGCAGACGCCGGGGTCGCCGCGAACGACGCCGTACGCGTCGGCCGCGTGCGCCGCGCCCTGCTCGTGGGCCATCGTCACGTGACGGATGTCAGAGTGGTACAGCGCGTCGTAGATGGGCATTATCGCCCCGCCCTGCACGCCGAACGCGGTCTCGACGCCGGCGTTTTCGAGGGCGCGGACGACTGACGTCGAACCCGAGGTGATCTCGGTCGGTGTCTCGGTCGAATCGTCTGCCCCGTCGGTCGCGTCGGGGTCGGTCGTGGCTGCGGTTCGTTCGCTCATGTGTGGGCTCCGTGGTGTGTGGTCGGTCGTCGATACGGACTGTCTGGTGACTGCGTGTGGTGCTGGTGCGCCATTGTGGGGACTGCGGACGTGTCTGAAAACGGTGCGAATACGCGGGACGGAGAGATGGTGTGGTAGGGGGCTATGCCCCTACAATAATGAGCGACCGAATCGCACCGACGGGGGCGGCGCTGGCCCCGGCTTCCGGGGTCGCGCGAACCGCGTGTTCGTCGTGCGAGGTCATCGTATGCCACACGTCCGTCCCGGCCGTAATAATGCTTTCGCGGCGGGCAACGATTGCACGCCGCGCGGGAGGTCGGACGCGAGCAGGGCGGTCGCCCCGTAGGGCCACAGCCCGGCGCCATCAGGCGCGGACCTCCTCCTCCGTGTCGTCCTCGTGGGTGATACCCACGTCGCGGGCGAACACCTCGAGCGTCGAGTCGTCGACGCGTTCTTTCTCCGCGCCGTGGTCTTTGACGCGGCGGGTGACCTCCCGGACCTCGGCGTCCGAGGGTTCGAACCCGATATCTGCGAGGCGCTTGCGTACCGAGTGCGTCCCCGTGTGCTTGCCGAGTACGAACTCGCGGGTCGCGCCGACCATCTCCGGGGTCATGACGCCCGGTTCGAAGGTGTCGGCGTTCTCGATGACGCCGGCGGCGTGGATGCCGCTCTCGTGAGAGAAGGCGTTGCGGCCGACGACCGGCTTGTTCGCCGGGACCGGGATGTCGGACGCCGCCTCGACGACGCGAGCCAGCTCGGTTATCTTCGTCGTGTCGATGCCGGTGTCGACGCCGTAGAGGGATTCGGCGGCCATGACGACCTCCTCGTAGGCGGCGTTCCCGGCGCGTTCGCCGATGCCGTTGACCGACACCTGCGCCTGTGCGGCGCCGGCCTCGAAGCCGGCCATCGCGTTCGCCGACGCCAGTCCGAAGTCGTCGTGCGCGTGCACGTCGATTCTCGCGTCGGTGTGCTCTCGAACTGTCGCCACCATGCGGGCGAAGCGAGTCGGTGTCGCCACGCCGCAGGTGTCCGGCAGGTTGATCCAATCGACGCCCGCCTCGGAGACGGCTTCGACGACTTCGATGAGGAAGTCCTCGTCCGTTCGGGTGGCGTCCATCGGTGAGAACATTACTTCAACGCCCGCGTCGCGGACGTGCTCGACACTGCGGACGGCCCGCTCGACGGCTTCCTCGCGGGAAGCGTGCATCGAGTCGGCCAACTGGACGTCGCTGGTGCTCACGAACGTGTGCACCATGTCCACGCCGGAATCCAGCGCGGCTTCGATATCCTTGTCGACGACGCGGGCCAACCCGCACGTCGTCGCGTCCGTCGAAGCAGCGATATCTGCGACTGCTTCGAACTCCGCTTCCGAGTTCACCGGGAACCCGGCCTCGATGACGTGGGTACCCATGTCGTCGAGGGTTTCGGCGATGTCGCGCTTTTCCTCGTAACTGAACGAGGTTCGCGGTGACTGTTCGCCGTCGCGGAGTGTCGTGTCGAAGATTCGTACGTCTTCGATTTCAGATTGTTGGGCTAATGTGCCCTGGAAGAACTCGACCCGCCGGGGAACCCGACGAATCCTCCGTGTCGTTGTGAGACATCGTGTCAGTCACGTGCCCGAACTCCTATTTAAACGTTTCTCCCCGACAGTATCACGAACGTTCAGTGAGTGTTGCGTGACAACCACTCTCGGGGCTAATCGCTGTACCTAAACGTCCTATATACGATATCATGACATATGTTGACTTGATATATTCGCTCGGCGTTCGATAGCTCAGGAACGATAATATAACTAAATAGAATTTAGAAACAAAATTTAGCACCCGGTGCGCGCACTTGCGACTGGACAAACGTGGAGCAAACTGCGACTGTCGTGTGAAACGTGATACCAAGGAGCGTGTTTTTGCCGTCGAGGCCGTTCCCGACTCGACCGAACCCTTTTCTCGTCGCTCGACAACCGGGCGGGTATGGGCGATTTCAATCTCAACTTGCAGACGGCCGAAGAACACCTCGACGAGGACGACGCCGAGGGTGACGTGGTCCTCGGCGTCCTCGACGGGTCGACCCCGCCCGAGGAGTGGGTCCAGTCCGTCGCCCGCGGAAACGTCCTCTTTCTCGCCATCGAGGGCGACCTCAACAAGCTCGCGTCGGGATTCGCACGCGACATCAAGGATATGGGCGGCCAGCTGATGCACTTCCGGACGTTCCTCGTCGTCTCTCCCCCGGGCGTGGACATCAACACGGACGACCTCTGACCGGGCGGCTCGTCTGTTGCTCCGGCGAGCGCCGACGCGGGAGGCGAGAACCGGGCGCATCGGCCGCGGGGAGAGTCCTTATGCGCCGCGCGCCCCACGATACTGGCATGCCGATGAAAGGTCGCGGCACGTCCGACCTCCGCGAAATCGACCGATGGGATCACGGCGTCGGCTGGCTCGCATACCCCGACGAGACGATGCAGCGGGCCAGTCACGCCGTCGAAGTCGACGGCGACGTGTGGCTGTTCGACCCCGTCGATTCCCCCGGCGTCGACGACCTGTTCGCCGAGTTCGGCGACGTGGCCGGCGTCGTGGTCGGACTCGACCGACACAAACGCGACTCGGCGGCCATCGCCAACCGCCACGAAGTGCCGGTCTACGTCGCCTCGTGGATGACCGGCGTCGCCGACGAACTCGACGCGACCGTCGAACGCTTCGGGGCCGACCTCGCCGACTCCGGCTTCGAGGCGTTCCGTCTCGTCGACCGCTCCGTCCCGCCGTGGCAGGAGGTTGGCTTCTATCACGACGGGTACGACCTGCTCGTCATCCCCGAATCGGTCGGCACGGTCGGCTACTTCTGCGCCCGCGGCGAGCACCTCGGCGTCCATCCGATGCTCCGGCCGTTCCCGCCGCGGCGCGTGCTCTCCCGGTACGATCCCGAGCGGCTGCTCGTCGGCCACGGCGCGGGCGTGCCCGTGAACGCGGGCGACAAGCTCCGGACCGCACTCGGCAACGCCCGACGAAACCTCCCGAGCGCCTACTTCCAAGCGTTCACCTCGATGCTCTCGAACTGATGTCCGACGACACGACGGCCGTGGGCGACGAGACCACGCCCGGCACCGAGGCTGAGCCTGACCGCGCGACCGACGGGGCGACCGACGAGTCGGAGCGACAGCGAGTCCACGTCACGCGAGGGCTCGTTGACGTGCTGCTCGATATGGCCGAGGAGGCCGAGCCGACGTCGATGAACCTCGTTCTCGCGCCGACGCCCGCGGGCGAGTTCGACGAGGACCTCGGCCTCGACCCGGAGACGCCGGTGCTTACCCACTTCTACATGGCCGAGGCCGGACAGTCCGTGAGCGCCGTCTTCGGGATGGACCTCGGGACGCCCGCCGGACGCGGCCGCGCCCGCTTTCTCACCCACCCGCAGGGACCGTTCGAACTCACGGAGCGCGACGACCTCGCGGCCGTGGTGCTCCTCGCCGTTCCCCCGTGGGAGCGACGGACGCTGGCCGCCTTCGACCGCGCCGGGCGAAAGTTGAAACTCGTCGTGCTCGACGCCGAACCGCCGCAAGAAGAACTCGACTGAGCCGACCCCGTTCGGCCGGCCGGCGCTGCCGACCCGCACGC
>NZ_JPES01000083.1:0-68237 GCF_000730175.1 Haloferax sp. ATB1
ATGGTACCGACCCGGCTGCTGCATTTCTCCATCGACTTTCCGAGAAACACGATCTCTCAGATACTGTGTTTCTCGTTGATGGCTACGGCTATCAGACTGCCTCTCTCGATTAGGATTGAGCGGTCGGCTGGACTACGTTGAGCGAAACCTCATCGAAAAGTGGTTCACACCCTCAAAATGCGAGTCGACCGCTTCCATAATTCGTGGGTGGGCAGTTACGGAAGCGTCCGCGAGTGGTTCATACAATTTGTGCAATACTATAATTTTCAGAGACCGCATCAAGCGCTCGATGGACGAACGCCAGTCCAGGAGGTTACTAACTAGACAGTGCCAGTCATAACAAAATCTCAAGTGAATTATATCACACCCGGCAATTTTCATCTACCAACTAGACGGGCCCTATAGAGTTGAGATCACTAGTGATTTTAGCGGCCAGATATTCTCGTGGTGTGTTGAATTTTGATGATTCATCTAGGGAAGGCACGTAACAGAAGCGTTGAAGGTAGTCAACTTGTGTCGTCTCAGAAAGTTTCGAAGCTTGTTGTTCAAGATCGACGAAATCACTATCGATAGACAACACATGATCGTGAGTGAATGGGGAAAAGGTGTTTTGTTCCCATGGTAAATCAATGACCCCCGGCACCTTACCCCTGAGAACTGCACGTAACAGAGCAGTTGAATCAACAGTCAATACGATATCGTGATTTTCAATATCACTCTCTAGTCCAGCGCCACGGGATAGTTGAAAATCATTAAAGAATCTTGAAATTTTTTCTTCAGAGTCTTTTGGATGGGGTCTAACCCTAAGATTCAGGTTATTTTTTCTTTGGAATGTCCGAAGGATGTCCGCCAGTTGTTTCTGTTGTTGTTCTGTCCATGACCCTGCCTCATATTGCCACTGAGAGAGGAATAACGCGGATTCGGCATTTGTCTCAACAGGTTTGATGGAGCCTGGATTGAATTCCGAGTATCCTACCGTAGTGACTGTTCCAGCCCCATTACATGGATATTGTTCTCTAAGTTTCCGAATCCGTTCTGTGAAGAAATCACCCATTGTTAATACTTCGTCGGCGTACGGACTACAAAAGAGAAAGGCCCCGTAATTGAAACCGAATCTACGTTTGAACTTTTCAATGGCCCATGATTGGGGTTCAATTGATGGTCTAAAGAGCCCCTGCCGGTTTACAGGTTGTCCATTTCGAAATTCCAGATCCGGGCGATTGATGCCATGTTGAATAACGATACTCTTGAAATCTGCGGTTTCTGAAAACTTCATTACATGCTTGATAAACGGGAGTCGATCATGGCCACTAACGAAAACATCCATAGATGTATCTTTAATATACGAGTGAATGTCATAGATTAGTTGCGGTGAGATGTTGTCTTCAATGATACGTTGAACAGCGACTTTCTTTTTCGATCTCGGCGTTTCATGAAATTTGGTAGCTACTTTTGACCGAATATACTCATCTGCGAAGCGATGGGGTTTCAGTTCGTCCGCTGGTAGAGCTGAGCTCTTACTCGGATCAGCGCTTTGAAGAAGTTCATCAAAAAGAAGATACTCAACTTCGTAGTCTTCCGAGAGTTCTTCTGCGATAGGAACTAAATTTCGATATGTTGTCGTATCGTATATTGAGAACACTATTTTTCTAACCATGTTTTAATGAATTTGCACCGTTTTCAAGTAAGATATTTATTATATTTATGCCTTTTCATGAAGATTCTATGCAATCTTGGAAAACTGTTAATTAATTATGAATTTCGGATATTAATTACTATCGGATCTTTCGTAGTTACTGGGCAGCGGTAAAGAAGTGACGTGCCACTCCATGAGAAGCATAATTCCTCTCAATACATTCGTCTTGTGGCGTTGAGCCTCGAACTTGTGCAATCGATTTGCTGGTGTGACTGCAACTACTGTCCAGTCTGCCGATCCAAATCGATAATTCGGTACGACAACTATCAATTGCTTAAACGGTATCTGTGTAATAGTTGTGACTGAACATTTAATGACCAAATCGCCATCATCTTCACTCACCTCACATCTTATCGGTTTCAACACGAGTCTGAGGCAACTGGACGTAGAAATTGGGAAATCGTACAGGCGATCACCAGCACGCCCAGTACTTTTCGAGAGCGTTAGACGTACCTCTCCTCCATCTCAAATGTCCAATCGAAATAGGCGAGTGTATCTGTGAGAGATACAGTTTTCCGAGGGTAGCGTTTCTCGGTGATATCGTGAAAAGACGTAGCTGCTGGATAGGTGCCGTTACGATTGAATAGAACGACATCAAGAATCAGCACTTTGTCGAGTATATCACCACATATAACTACGATTGATTACCGTTGATCTTGGAGCCGTTTCATTGACTGTGGCCCGCCTCGGCTAAGTAATCACTTCTGTATTAGGAACATAAACAACCACTTCTACTTTGCGAGAATAACGACCGCCAGCATGAAATCGGGCGGTGAACACCCAGCGGACATCGTGATCCTCTGCCAGGACCAATATCCAAGCGTAGTGGTCTTAACTCTCGCCGGACAGGTCGGGTGCTGGTATGATTCACCTACTTTTCGACCTATTCATTCATTAATCATATATTATAATTTAGCTGTTATATCTATAAATATCCAAGATCTTCCAATCTGTCTTGAACATCTCCTCCCACTTCGTCTTCAAGTCGGCGTGTATTCACATCAAGATTAGAAAGACGATTCAACACGACTTGCTGTATGTCTTCTGAGCCTGGCGCGTCTTTTTGACAATTTTCGACAAATTCGCCATTTTTAATGCTGGATAATCGGTCCTCGTTTCTTATTTTATCTACCTCAAACAACAAATCTTTTGATCGAGCAGCAACGATGACCTCGCCATCCATTTCATGTTCAGCAATAATAAAGTCTCTTTTAGTATCAGTAATTCCCTGTCCTTCATACTTGTGCGGAGGCTCTACTCCGAGTACGTTATGAAATAGGGGTGGCAAGTCCAACAAACTAACTAATTCACCAGAGTGCTCTGAAAGACCTTCCGGTCCGTTTGTTATGATTAGGGGAATATGTAGAAGTTCGTCATACATACGTCGTGGTTTACCGTATGCACCATGTTCACCAAATAGTTCACCGTGGTCAGATGTGTATACGATTAAGGTATCTTCATATCTGTTCATTTCACTCAACTTGTCAAGGAGTCGATTAATCTGATCATCTGTATAAAGGACAGCAGCATCATAGAGCCGACGAAGTGAATCAATCTCATCTTTTGACAAAGTCTCGGGCTGGGTAAGTAACTGAGAGTACCATTCAGAAACATCTGTCTGCGAGATATCTGCAACATCGAATTGAGCACGATATTGTTCTGGAGGATAACACGGATGATGAACGTCCATATAATGGACCCACCCAAAGAATGAATCATCTACGTTGTCAAGCCAGTTGATCGCATCTGTTGTGATAGTTTCTGCATTAACGTATGGTCGTGGCTTACCTTTCACCAACTCATAGGTCTTCTTTATGATATCGGTGAGATGGAACACCTCATCGATCTTCTTCATCTGAGGGTTAGACAATTCAATACCCCGTGGGAAGATCTTGGTTGCAATTCCCATTAGTGGGTTTTGGTAGTCCTCAAATATGTCAAATCCAACATTATAGTTGAAGTGACGTGAAAGGAACGGATTACTCTGGAAGCCACCAGTAGTGAGCCCAGCATCTCGAAGATTAGATGCAACTCTCGGCCGCTCATCAGTTAGTGGACCTAACCCCCCATATGATAACGGTAGTGTTCCTGTAAGCATCGCAGGGAACGAAGGCGTTGTCCCTGGGCCTGTAGCATACGCATGCTCAAAGGAAACACCATCCTCAGATAACCTCTCAATCGCTGAGAGTTGTGGACTACTGGTTAAAGTTAAATCATATCGTAGTGAGTCTACCGTGATTAAAAGAATATTCTCAACGTTTTCCAGCCGTTTGCTCCGCGCTCTCACTCATATGCTCGCCTCCAAGTTAGCTCACCTGTCATTTCATCTTTCCTTCTGAGATGGAGTTGCTCTCCCAAATAAACACCGACTGTCTCAAGAGAACACAAATTCCCTTAGTTCATATGCCGCGATTGCTTCACCTCTCTATTCACTTTCTGAAATTGTACTGAGCAAGTAGGATAGTAATAGAGAACCGATACTATAACTAACATTGGCTAACTGATGGAGAAATACGTGCTTCGAGGACCCTGGGAGAAAATGATAGAAAGATGAATATCGGAATTAACGCAAGAGTATTTAGTCTTGAGACTCCAGCAGGAGCCGCTCAAGTTGGAATACAACACGCAAAGAACCTAATAGATCGGTCAGCTTCATCTACATTATATGGACACGAGGAGGGCTATCGGTGGTTCAATAATACACCCTCGTATAGAGATGCTCTCTTCCCGTGGAACTCGCAAGCTTTTGGTGTCATCTGGGAACGTAGTGTTCTTCCTTTCCTTGCAGCGAATGATGATTTAGACATTCTATTTTGTCCAAATGCAAATGCTCCGCCCATCACTTGGGGAGATTACAAAACAGTAGTGCTTGTTCACCACGTCGGTTCCGAACATGGGCACAGTAGTCTTCAACGGTTCTATCGAAAAGCGACGATTCCGTTTGGTGTTCGAAATGCCGACGTTGTAGTAACCGTTTCAGAATTTTCGAAGAACAGAATCGTTGAGAATCTCCCGGTCAAGCAAGATGATGTTCATGTAGTCTACAATGGTATCGACGACCTCTTTTTTGAGAAAAATGCTGGAAAGCCGATCGAAGTTCCTGACGAATATATTCTGTTTGTAGGCTCCGCGGATGAGCGCAAAAACCTCTCACGCCTCATACAGGCATATAACAAACTAGATACAGACTGTGAGCTTGTTGTAGTTGGTCCAAGTGATACCGCTGCTTTCGGCAACGAGAAGGTTAACCGAGATGATATTATGAACTTAGGATATGTCTCACGGGAGGAATTGATATATGTTTATGAAAATGCAACTCTATTCGCGTATCCTTCTCTCTATGAAGGATTTGGTCTTCCGCCGCTTGAGGCAGCTGCTCGTGGAACACCGGTCGTCACATCAAACGTAACGGCAATACCTGAAGTGATGGGAGAGGCAGCTGAGTTCGTTGATCCATACGACATTGATTCGATCAAACAGGGGCTAGAAATTGTTCATAACTCTAATCGGCTTGAAGAACTCTCTCAGAAGGGACGAACTCGATCAGAGCAGTTTACTTGGGACAAGGCAACAAATAGGTTACTTGGTGTGTTTGAAGAGCTATTTTAGTGACTTAGTCGTTGACGCTTGTTGGCAGATATTCGTAGTTCTTCCCTAATGTGAACGAGATAAAGTACACGAAGTCATACAAAAGTGCGTACGGGATCCAGTAGGCTGCACCGGAGTTGATCAAGTAAGCGTATTCGTTCCAGACATACCGTACTCCAGAGAATACGAAGTCATCAGAATCAGTCGCGGCGATCTCGGAAAATGCTTTCCCGTCTTTGTATCGTCGGGTGAATAGTGACCGAAGCGTATAGTCGTGTGAGTGATAGACTTTTGACTCTGGGCAGTAGTGAATTTCGTAACCTGCAGATGCGACTCGGTATGCAAAGTCCTTATCTTCAGACATAGGGACAGAATCGAGGAACTGGAATTGATTCCAAACGTGGCGAGAAACTGCTGAGTTTGCATCAGATAAAAATATATTGTCCATATAAAACTCTCCCTTTTTGCTCGCATCGGATTTTGTAAGGGTGATTGATGTATCTGGGTAGAAATATTTGTAAAAGAATTTGTCTGAAGGTTTAGCATCAGGGTACGCTATTTGATTGCCGTAACACACATCGGCATTACCATCATTTATTGGGCTGGTGAGTTGGCTTAACCACTCATCATCAATTGGAACTGCATCTTGAACGGTAAAGACGATTATATCCCCTTCAGCTTGGTCCGCTGCTTGGTTGCGAGTTTGCCCGTGGTGGAACTCATCAGGCGGGATCTCAATGATAGTATCGGCATACTGTTCTGCGAGTTCAACTGTACCGTCGGTAGAGCCAGAGTCAATTACGATGAGTTCGATATCATCGACATCTTGACTTTGAATTGATATTAATGTATCCTCAAACTCCTGGCCTGCATTTTTAGTGGGAATGATAACGGAAATTCTGGCCATGTATAAATCCTGTACTGAAATATAAATGAAGGTACTGGAATGACTTCACTTGGCATGAATAGAACAATAATGGTTACCAGACGCTTGGCACCAAAGATGATTGATTTGGACTATCTAGGTGAGGTATCCGAAACTGCCGGTATTTTGGTCATTTAGCTAATCTGTGTCTTGTAATGGCCTCTGGTGAATTTAGAGATCAAATATGTCAAACACTTATCAATCTCGTGGATCTTCCACCAACTCATACAACCCACCTCGATTCAACTGCGTAATCCAGCCAGCATTCGTCAGATTTCGAAGCGCGTACTCGACCTGGCCTTTCTCCAGATCCGAATGCTCACGCAGATACAGCGGATTAACACGACCCCACGGTGAACCAGAACGCCGCCCTTGCTTGAATAACTCGAGGACGACTTCCTCCCGTTCGTTCGGTTCGTAGCGTTCGTTGACCATGTATGGCGCGCAGTTCTGACTCCGTATGCATAATACTCAGCAATTTACCAAGCATGTAACCGAACTGTTTGCCAAGCATTTTGCTAAGCAAAACTCCTAAATAGCCACCGTCCGTAGCAGCTATCGAGAAGCACGGGTCGCCTCAACGGAGAGGACGGTGCTGGAGACACCGCCCCGTGCTTCGCCCAAGACGAAGCATGAGCAACTCAGATCGAGATAGACAAGAGTCTGTTGAACAGTATCACGACTACCAAACGTCCCCGATGGGGGTCTGACGGATGCAGCGATACGAATGGCTCGACGAGCGAGTCGATGAGATTATCGAACGCTACGAGTCAGGGCAGTCGCTCCGTGAGATTGCGGACGTGTTCGATGTGTCCACGAGACCAATTCAGAGTCGGCTGCACGACTCCGATGTCGCAATGCGAAATGGTGGTCCGGCGTACACGCAGTTAGCGAACCGAAGGGATGAGATGGTTGAAGCGTACGAACGTCGGAGTTCCCTCCAGTCGCTTGCGGACCAGTACGACACGTCCCCGGTCGCGATTCGGTTCCATCTTGAAGAGGCAGGTGCCGACCCTATCTCGCTCCCGAAGACGACTGACCACGGACTGAGTCCATCTCAGGTGTCGGTTATCCAGGGAGAATTACTCGGTGACGGGTGCTTACACTCTCGATACGATGGGTCGTGTTTCTTCCAACTCTCAACGACGACGGAAGGACACGCACGTCGGCTGATTGAGAAGCTTCCCGATGGGTTCTTCCCGGAATCACAGCCGAACTCGTTCACCCGGCTGAATCAGTTTACCGACGAAGACTACACTTCGTGGATAGTCACGTCACGACCACAACCACGACTCCAACGAATGTATGAGGAGTGGTACGAAATCAGAGACGAGAAGAACAACCGAAAAATCGTCCCGGAGGACTTCCACCTCGACAAGACAGCACTCCTGCATTGGTACTGGGGTGACGGGAACTGTTCAATCCGTGACAGCGGCGCACCGCGCGTTTCCTTTGCGACCCACGGCTTTCCTGAGTCGTGCGTCGAACATCTCCAGTCAGAAGTCAACCGCCTTGGGTACGACAACTACGCAGTCAGACAGAAGGGCATTGAGGACGGCTCCGGGTTGTATATTCGGCTTCGTGACTATGATGCACGGACGTTCCTCGACGACTTACGGCGTTCAAATACGCTCATGGCGTACGACTACAAATTCCCGGTTCCTGTGAAGAACGAATGACTGAGTAGTCCATAGTACACCTCGACCTCTTTCTTCACCACCCCTGACTCAGTCGCAGAGTCGTTAGCCCAAGCACTCGCAGGCGAGACACCGCCGACCGAACCAACGAAACGCGCCGAGAAGTATGATTGGGACAGCGTCGCCGACCAGGCCGAAGCGGCCTACGAGCGTGCCATCGACGGTCGCTGGTAACTGTTCGACTGCGTCGTTGGTTTGCGCCTGCTGATGCTCTTTTTAGCCAGTATCGATATCTCAGTACGCAGATATCACACGACCCCATCGAGTGTGAGAGTACATTTCGTATGCTTTCTCTAGAATAAGACACCCCGATGGTAGACCGGAAGGGAGTCCACACACCATCGCTCGGTTCCAGTCACAGCACACGGAGATGTCTCCGCACTTAGTGAGAGAGTACATTTCGTATGCTCTGTCTCGCGAAAACGCCTCAAAACGCCAGAATCGTCAGATTGAACCAATCTGTGTTCGAGCAAGAAAGCATACGAAACAGACGAAGTGCGGTTTTATATAGTAAACACTCATCGATTCGGTAAGGACATGGCAGGACCGTTCAGCGACATGACGGAGACAATCTTCGCTGACAAGAGTGTACTCAGCGAAGAGTACCAGCCGAAGAGATTCTCGAGCGTGACCAAGAAATCGAAGAATACCGATATGCACTCCAAGACGTCCTCTTTGGCCGGGATCCGAAAAACGTCATGCTGTACGGAAAGGCAGGACTTGGGAAGACAGCAGTCACGACCTACATGCTGGATGCATTGGCAACAGAGGTCGAGACGCGAGAGCAAGCTGATGACCTGCACGTCCACGAGGTAAACTGTAATGGCAAGACGCTATTCATGGTCGTTCGTCGCTTAGTGAACGAACTGCTCCCTGCACACGCCAGCGACTTTCCCAAACGCGGATTGGGAACAGGAGATGCCTTTGACGAACTCTACACACAACTCGATCGAATTGGTGGGACGCACATCTTCGCGTTCGACGAAATCGACCACCTCTCAGGTGCGAACTCCCTCCTGTACGAACTCCCACGCGCGCGGTCGAACGGACACATCGACGAGGCTCGAATTGGGATTATCGGCATCAGCAACAACTACACGTTCAGAGATGACCTCTCACCGAAGGTCAAAGACACGCTGATGGAGACAGAAATCTCGTTTTCCCCGTACGATGCGACCGAACTGAAGACGATTCTCCTTGACAGGGCAGAGCGTGCGTTCATCGAGGATGGCTACGACATGTCGGCGATAACGATGACAGCCGCGATTGCGGCCCGAGACATGGGCAATGCACGTCAAGCGATCGACCTACTTCGTGTCGGCGCGGAGGTGGCTGAAAAACGAGGCGAGTACTGCGTGACTGACGAGCATGTGGAGGAGGCTCGACGGCTTGTCCAACGTGGTCGATTGAGCAACCGAATCCGCGACCAAACCGAACAGGCACAACTCGTCTTGGAGACGATTGCTCGACTCGAAGAACAGGGGCACTGCCCCGTGCGCTCGAAGGAAATTCAATCCCACTACAAAACAGTCGCACGGTCCTGGGGCGTTGAACCGTTGACGACGCTCAAGAGTATTCAGGACCATCTCTCGGATCTCCACATGCTCGGCTTCGCCAAGCGATACGATCGAAACGAGGGATTGAGTGGTGGACAGTACTACGAGTACGAACTCGACCTCGATTCAGACCTCGTCTTGGAGACTCGCGAGCAAATCGAACACGACGAGTGACCTGAGAACGGGGGTCGAAGCATACGAAACGTACTCTCGTTTGTATCGGAATGGAGTCACCGGCCCTCGCCTTCGTCATCCCCAAGTTGTGTCTGCGTGCTCAGTGGTGAGATTGAGGGGCGACGCTGTATGGCGAAAAGCATACGAAATGTACTGTCTCACAACGACCGCAAACTGAACACGACTTCACCAGTACAGTTCGTCTGCTACTACTGTACGCGAAAAACACACGACGTATCCACGAAAAGCATACGAAATGTACTCTCTCATTCAGAAGATGATGTCCGAAGTCAACTGAGATAGAGTACGTTTCGTATGCTTTCTTTCTTGGTTGAAACCGCAAGACAGTACAGACGATAGCATACGAAATACACTCTCTTACTCGGGTTCCAATTCGACGACAGACAAAATCCAGACGTAGCCGTCATCACGAGAAGCGCAGAGTCCATTTCGTATGCTCGAATTTGCATCCAAAAACGGCAGGAACCGACGTGAAAAGCATACGAAATGTACTCTCTCACTCAGAACGCGATGGCCGAAGTGGGACCGGATAGAGTGCATTTCGCATGCTTTCGTTCGCCGTTGAAAGCGCAAGACAGCAGAGAGGAGAGCATACGAACTGTACTCTCTGACTCGGCCGTCAGCTCAACGTGAGTATTGTTCGTCGAGAGGGTGCAACGCAGTCCGTAGCTGTGTCTACCGAAGAAACTGACGCCAACGAGTGTACAGATACATCCCGCCGAAGATGAGGCCGATGAGCATCACGAGCCCGGTCACATGCGTTTCACGCACACCGACGGGAAAGGGAGGTGTTTGGAGGGGCACGCCGGACCACAGTCGAGGGACTGAGAACACTACTAGCGGTGTCGAACGTCCATTTAGTTAGAGATTGTGTCCGTCGCATCGGTGTGGCCACGTCGTCGAACGGGTTACGCCGAGCAGTAACGAGGCAGCGTGGACGGCAGTCGGGGCCGAGTGGTATAACATACATATGTTCGGTACACCTGCACGCAGTTTCCGACACGCAATGGGACACCACGAGCCAGACACAGCCTAGGGGTCTTGTTCAAAGTCTCACCGCCTACAGCGTCGCTTGTGGAACACTGGTAGCCAGAATAGCGTGTTTGTGGATCTTCGGTTCGGTCCAAAAAATGAGTGATAGCTATCTAAAAATCGTAACAATCAGTTTGATACTATTTTTGTCTGTTGACTGAATATACTATTCAGGGTTTGGGACGCACTCCACGGAGAACCCTTCCGGTTGTTTGTGGTCCCAATTAACGCGTCACAGACGGCTGCAATGCCGATTCGTGCATTCGCAGAAGTCGACTGATCGGCTGTTTATCGAGGCTCGTCTGAGGAACGCGATCTCAACAGAGCTAATTTAAATACCATATTCACAGAATACTCAAAACAGTGGTATCTCAGCGTTACAATATAGTTTTGCGCTGAGAGTATTTGAGACTCGATTTACCGACGCCGACAGTCGTGAATCTCAATCCGCTCTGGGAGGCCCACCGCACCACACGCAGAACACGCCACGAGCGTCGTCGGCAACTCCTGACAAGACTCTAACGCGGCGTGCAGATGCGCCTGCACCTCCGGCTCAGTCGTTCGCGTCAGCGCCTGGGCGAGGTGCATCTCCAACTCTTCGTGGGCACTCATGCGTGGGGACCCTCCTTGCGCTCGGTATCCACTCGGAGCCCGATGGGTGCAAGTTGGCCCATCGAAGCCCACCCACGCTTCTGGGAGACGAACGCCTTCCACTCGCGAAGCGGCCGGCCATCAAGTGGCTGGTAGCGATCGAGGACACGGCCAGCAAAGACGACGACGGCGTCGGCAGGACGGAAGTAGTGATGTGTGAACCTTCGGCGTCAATCCCAAGCGTAAACGAGCGTGTGAGGGCGTTGGTAAGTTGTTCGGCTAGCGATACGGTACACTCTTGTGTCGCGGTGTGCGTAGTTGACATTGGTCTTCTAGGATCATTCGGAAGACCGGTCCCGCGTGTTCCAGCACGCGGGCATTCTCATACCTCATTGGGACCTGTCTTCCTTACCAATTGCTACGTGACAATAGGTCATAAACCTTCCCACTTGCCACCTAGCAATAGGGTTATCAGCTGTGAATAAAACAGACCGACATGGACCGTGAACGGGATGACCACGGGCGATACTCGACACAAATCACCCCAGAAAGGGTGCTCACGATTCTGTCTGAGGCAGACACGCCAGTATTGACCGCGAAACAAGTTGCAGAAGCACTCGAATGCTCTAGTGAGGCAGCCCGGCAGAAGCTACAGGCCCTGCACGAAGCTGGCGACGTAGGAAAGATGAACGTTGGTGCCCGTGCAGTTGTGTGGTGGAAAGCGGAGTAGCTAGTCCTCGAGATCTTCTAACGCTACTTCACCCTGCAAGTACCGTTGGCCAATCTCAGAGATCTCGTAATAGCCACCACTACCGACTTCGCTCACTAACCCATGTTTCTCGAGTTCACTCAATCGAAGGCGTACTGTCGAATACCCTATCTCGTGTCCATGCCGATTGAGATTTCGGTAGAGCGGCTTGGGTGGGAGTTCCAGATTATGCTCCGCAAGAAACTCAAGTAGTAGCCCATCTTTCAGTGACATCCATTCTGGGCGTGGTCGCATTTTCTCTAGCAGATTGTTCTGCTACAATAGTACGGCCGATGAGTGTTCAGCTTAGCGTATTTGAGATACAATAGGAGCAGAAATATGCTAAGCATTATGGTACCCTAGCGTCTATTCGCGGATAACAATCGCTCTCGGGCTCTTGTCCTTGTAGAAAGGACCCGTGCTGAAGACACGGACCCCAAGCGGTTGGTTGGACCAAACCGCATGTCTCCGAACACACCACCCACGCAAAAAGGTCTCGTCGCACAGCCGCCCCGCACGGAGGGCCACAAATGACCAAGCCCTCCATCGAAGACCTCGCCGCCCGAATCGACGAACTCGAAGACCGCGTTGACGAACTCGAAGCCGACACCGAACAACTCGAAGCGACCGTCGATGCCCAAGCACAGACAATCGCGTCCCAACGCGACCAACTCTCCCACTACGAAACCCGAACCCAAGCCCTCGAAGCCGAACTCGACGCCGCAACGGACCACCGCAAGCATCTCCAACAGCGACTCTACGCTGTGGAATCCGAAGACACCCCCAACGACGAACCCAACACACAGCTCTCGCCACTCCAACAACTCATCCGACTTCCCTCGAAGGCGCTGTCGAACCTCACCGCCAATCAAGAGCGCGCTCGCTTCATCGCCAAGGACATCAAAGAGTACGCCACGAACGTCCCTGCGGGCTTCGCACTCGACTCGAGTACCATTCGCACCGTCCTCCACGCAAAGGAAGGCCGAACGCCACACACCCAAACCGTCAGTCGCGTCATGGACTTCCTCGATGACCTCGGCAAAGCAGGCGTGAAGATCGTGAAACGCCGCGGAACCAAACGCGTCATCTTCTCCGACCACGTTGTCTCGGAACTCGCAGAGACACCAACGGCCTCGAGCAGCATCACAGACGTTGTGATGGGGTGGCGATAGTGACGGTGTGATAGACGACGAATAGTCGTACACTTCCCCGAAAGCCGTCGACAACCAGCGCGGTTGAAGACACCAAATTGAGCAGCAGCACTGGAGAGAGCCTCTCGTATACAAGAGTAGTGAGAAAGAAAGAAACGACTTAGAGGCTCCAACTCAACCGAGACAGATCACAACGGGTGTGATCTGTTTCGGGTGGCTCGGCTCTGTGAAATCCTTCGAATCTGACAGAGACCGCGCACCACAGCCAACGTGCGGTGTGAATACACGTCCTTAGATGATTGATGACAGCAATTCATGTGAGTGAAAAACTCCGGGATTAACCTCTCTTTAGAACATCAGATACACACCTATGAGTGAGAAATCGAGAGATGTGCCCCGTGATGACCCGCCCTCTGTTGACGAAGACACAGCCAAACTCCGGCTTCGGTTAAACCACCTCTCCCTGCTGGAATTAGAAGACAGAGGATTGGTCAAATGGGACAGGGATAAAGACGTTGTAAGAAAAGCTCCGAACTTCGATGAAAATCAACGGCGATGAGGGTGACACGAGCCAATCACTTCGCCTCACTGACCGAGACCTGATCGATTGGTAAATCCACTCTCGGTATCAGTCACAGACTATCTAACGGAATATCGTCAAATCGGCTTGGAGGGGCAAGATGAGTGGAGCGCCTTCCAACGACTGGTGCCACCGATGCCGTGGCTCCGGATACAAGCATGCCGAATCAGGGCCGTTCCGAGACCTGCCATGGTCACGCAGTCGGCTCGACGTTGTGGTTCAGTTGGAATCGGTTCTCGGGGTCCCAGGCGTTCTTCACTTCGACGAGGCGGTCGTAGTTCCCGCGGTAGGCCGCCCGCTTGTCACCGATCTCCTCGGGGACGAAGTTGGCGTAGACGCCGCCGGTCGCGTGGGGCGTCATCGCCTCGTGGAGGTCGCGCGTCCACGCGATGCACTCCTCGTCCCGTTTGGGGTCCACCCACTGAGTGTGGATGCTCATCATGTACTCGGTGTCGCGGTGGGGGTACGCCGTCGCATCGACGGGTCGCTCGTTGATGGCGCCGCCGAGATTCGGAATGGCGATCTCGGTCTCTTGGGTGGGGATGGTTTCTCCGTACTCCACAAACGTGTCTATCATCCCGTTGGTCATCGCCTCGAAGTTCTGGGCCTTCCAGTAGTGGCGGTTCCCGGCGGGGGCCAGCCCGTCGAACGCCTGCTGCCAGCCGGTGTAGGGATGGGGCCCGACCGCATCGGCGATGGGGTCGCCGATGTCGCGTACGGGCTGGAGCACCCGTTTTCCCTCGTCCATGTCCCCGGCATAGCACGTCGCCACGATGAGGACCGTCCGGCCGTGCCACTCCTTGGGGATGAACGGCAGCGGTGGCGCATGTCGGATGACACACCAGACCGTCGCGTCGTTGGGCGCACCGTCGTTGAACTCCCGGATCCCTTCGAGGACCGTTTTGGCGTCGTCGAACGGGTGGACGATCGGCCCGGACAGTACTGTTGGGCCGACCTCGTGCAACTGGAACTCGAAGGAGGTGACGACGCCGAAGTTGCCGCCGCCGCCCCGAAGCCCCCAAAAGAGGTCCTCGTTCTCGTCCTCGCTGGCGTGGACCAATTCGCCCGCTGCGGTGACGACGTCGGCCGACAGGAGGTTATCGACGGTGAGTCCGTACTTCCGGGAGAGCCAGCCCCAGCCGCCGCCCAGCGTCAGCCCGGCGATACCGGTCGTCGAGTTGTACCCGGCGGGCGTGGCGAGGCCGAATACCTGGGTCTCGTGGTCCAGTTCGTTGAGCACGACACCGGGTTCCACGCGAGCGGTCTTCGAGGCCGGGTCGACCCTGACCGCGTCCATCGCCGAGAGGTCGACCATCAGGGCGTCGTCCGCGACGGCCCTCCCGGCGATGTTGTGTCCACCACCTTTCACCGAGATGGGGTAATCGTTCTCTCTGGCGAAGTCAACGGCGCCGATGACGTCTGCCGTGCCAGCACACTGGACGATCAACGTCGGGTGCTTGTCGATCATCCCGTTCCAGACAGTCCGGGCCTCGTCGTAGCCCTCGTCGTCCGGCCGGAGGAGGGAGCCGCGAAGCGTCCCCGCGAACTTGTCGATCGCCTCGTCGGTCGGTGGCTGCGTTTCTAAGGACATATTGAATCCCGAGTACACAGGCTACGCCCCGGCGTCACGTGAACTAATAGCATTTTCACGGGCTGGCACTGTGAGGAGTATCAGGGTCAACTGCCTCAGGGTCAGGCCCCGAGGCTTGTCAGTGGACTCCCGCTCTAACTGCGAAGGGAAGTCGGTCGGAATCGACCATTCGCATTCAACAGTCCTGACTTCAGAGCCAGTTGACTCGTGGCACGTCCAGCACCAGACGTGAGCCAATGCTGGACTAAACGTCACCCGATGTTTCGAGCGGCGTTATAATCGCTATGCAACTCCTTTCCGCACTTCAGACACTCGAACTCGTCACCGTCACGGTTATCGTCGTGCGTGAATCGCGGAACGCTATCGGAGATTTGGTGGATGCAGCCGCATCTAACGTTGTCGAGCAGCTCGAAGCACCCGTGGTGAACTCACGTTGAGGAACACCCCCTGCCGTAATAGCCAACTATGCGCCGCGAGTGGATTCGCTCACGATGTCGGTCGAATCGTACGGTCCCACTCGTCCCGACCCGCTGACTCGATTTATGGCCGCCTGCCAGGGCGCTGGGATTGCCTCCATCGCATCTCCAACGGTCGGGAGCGCGTCGATCCTCGTCGTGAGTGCCGTCACCCACTGGACACCGAGTGAGCTACTGGGTGGGAATGCGCAAGCCCTGTTGTTGCTGTTCGTGTGTGCAATTGCGGTCGGCTTCATCGCAGGGTCGTACTGGCCGGTGGTCGATGGTCTCCCACAGAAACGCGAACACGAACTGTACTGGGTTCGAAAACGCTTCACCATGTGTCTCTTTGGCGGCCTCGGGTGTTACGGCGTGTTCTCGCTCATGTTCGTCGTGACGGTCACAGACCTACTCCAGAATATGGTCGGCCTTGGCGCGGCGATTCTCGTGTGTACCTATCTGTATGCGTACTCCGCGGACCGACGCGGGGTGAGGTGAGCAGTCGAAGCACGGGTCAAGACACCACATCTGGACTCCCTTCTGCCCGTCTGAATCGTTCATTATGACCAAATACAGTGGCGACTCCCTCAAACTACTTTCACCCGCATACACAACGTATGCACATGAGCACATCAATCCGCGTCTCTGACGAGACAAAAGAGAAACTAGCGAGGCTGAAGCGTGAAGATGAGAGTTGGGATGAGTTCCTCAACCGATTGGCGAACCAGGGTTCGGGAATGACGGCTGGTGCGTGGAAAGGAACTGGCAAAGCCGAACAGGCGCGCGAGGCAATCAAGCGTTCCCGAGAGCTTCCAGCAGTAACCGTTCTCGACCGAAGAGGTCGCGTTCGAGGCTGCACGGATGCAGAACCTCCTTCTTGAATCTAGCAATGTAACATGGACGAGATTAACCAATTCGTACACGATGCCCGAACTGACAACTGAAGGCCGTCCTCGATACGAACGTTCTGGAAGACTCGGCACGCAGACCGCCAGCGATTGCGCGTGAACGAGTGCTTCGAATTCGAAGGCGCGCCGAACGGAGTGCTCTGACCACCTCGAAAATCAAACGCAAAACCCCCCAGCCGAACCACGAACCCCTTCGTCAGTCGAGATACGGCTCACAAACCCGCTCGACACCTTCTTCGAACGACACCTGGGGTTCCCACCCGGTCGCCTCGTGGATCTTCGAGTAGTCGGCTTTCGTGTCGTGGACGTACACCTCGAACGGATTCTCGACGTACTCAGGCTCCACATCTGTCCCGAGCACCTCGTTGATCATCTCGACCATCTCGTTGAACGAGTAACTCTCGGCAGTCCCGAGGTTGTAGATGCCCTGGAGTCGCTCCTCAGCCGCGAGTTCGATCCCCCGAACGATATCATCGACGTGCGTGAAGTCACGCGTTTGGGACCCATCACCGAACAGCTCCGGCGACTCACCATTCGCAATCTTGTCGGTGAACTGCGCGACCGTATTCGCGAACTCGCCTTTGTGTTCTTCTGCACCGCCGAAGCCCTGGTACACCGAGAAGAGACGCATGCCAGCCAACTGCATGTCGTAGTGGTGGTGGAAGTACTCGGCGTAGCGCTCACGGCCGAGCTTCGACGCTTCGTAGCCCGTCCGAGACTCGACGGGCATGTCTTCCGGCGAGGGTTCGGTTCGTGAGCCATAGATCGAGGAGGTCGTCGCGTACACGACCGTGTCACAGCCGTCTTTCCGGGCCTGTTCGACCGTGTTGACGAAGCCTTCGATGTTGACACGGGCACCCTTCGTCGGGTTTTCCTCGTGCATCTTGTACGACGACAGCGCCGCCAGGTGGAACACCACGTCGACGCCCTCGGTCGGGAGGTCGTCGTCGAGGACCGTCATGTCGTGGAACTCCACGGCATCATCCAGATTCTCGGGCGTGCCAAGGTAGAGGTCGTCGATTGCGATGACGTCGTTGTCTTCTGCGAGAGAGTTGGCGAGATTCGAGCCGATGAATCCGGCACCGCCAGTAACGAGGACTCGTTTGCCGTCCATACGTGGTGGCTCTCACCGAGTGTCAAGAACCTATCGCGTGCGTGTTCGTCCACCAGACGAGAGACGACCTCGGTTCACCTGCGGGAACCAACCGAATCTAGTTATTTCAAGAACATATTTTCAGTCCCGCCGACTAACTCGATTCCATGCAACAGTACACCCGCCGGAACGCCCTCCGTGCGTGCGGCATTGCCGCCCTCAGTTCGTTCGCTGGGTGTTCGGCCCTCCCACCGGACGATTCAGACACTGAGAAGCCAACCTACGAGCGGCTCGACGTAACGCCGGTGTACGTCGCCGAAGAAGTCGACCTCGCGATGCCTGCAACAATCGAGACGGTGAACGCACCGCACAACGCCGATCTGCTCGTCCTCCCCGCTGACACAACCACCGACGCCGAGCAGGCGGTCGAGTGGCTGACCGACGACCGAGTGCTTGCACTCCTCGGAGAGACTGCTGAAACAACGTGGCTGTCGTGGGTTCGAAGCGACGCGTTCAGAGACGCGTTCGACACGCAGGGATACTCCGAGAGCGAACCAAGCCCAACACTCGTCGTCGGTGCAAAAGTCGGCCTCAATACGACGACCTCTCGGTACTCGTGGGGCGATGAACCATCTCATCGCGACGTACTCCAGGCGCTCGACGAGTCGCTCGTTGCGATTGAAAAGCGGACGCCGACAGGATAACTGTCGCAATCCAACAGTGGTGGCTTCCTCAAAGTACTTCTGCCTGCATACACAACGTATGCATATGAGCACATCAATCCGCGTCTCAGATGAGACGAAGGCGAAACTGGCGCGGCTGAAGCGTGAAGACGAGAGTTGGGATGAGTTCCTCGATCGACTGGCGAATGAGGGATCGGGAATGAACGCCGGTGCGTGGAAAGGAACTGACAAAGCCGAGAAGGCGCGCGAAGCAATCAAGCGTTCCCGAGAGAGCTTTCAGCAGTGACCTTTCTCGATTCGTCGGTTATCATCGACTACCTCGATGGTGTTGCGGAAGTCGTTGAGTTCGTCGATGAACAACCGACGTTGGTCACATCCAGCATCTGTATCTATGAAGTTCTCGCTGGTGAAGTGTTTTCAGCGGGTGAGACGGACCTCATCGGGGCGCGTGAGAACTTCGGGCGAATCACCGCTCTTGACTTCTCCGAAGAGGTCGCGTTTGAAGCTGCCCGGATGCAGAACCGCCTTCTCGAATCTGGCACCCCCATGTCGCCACGTGACCTCATGATTGCGGCTACGGCTCGGTCTGAAGGAAAGGAACTGGTCGTCTCAGATGCTGACTTCGATACAGAAGGTCTCCGTGAGATCCACTCTGTCCGGCGATTTGGGCCGTATTAGTCTCTCTGGACAGTGCTTGCGCGCTGTATTTCGCCCGCAACTCTCCCGTTGTCAGGTTCGAGGTTCGTCGTAGAAATTCACAGAGAGCCTGAAAAACCCGGTGTAGGTGACTGTGTATTCGATGTAGCGTTTGTCATGGACCGCCGCTGTTCTGTGGGCTAACACGTCGGCTAACGTCAAAGTCACCTGTTCGCCGGCTGTCGATGTGACTCGAATCCCGTATCACGCGTTCTCGTCCATCCACGGTCCTTCAATCACCGTGGAGGAGTCGCCGTCGTCAGCGCCGAGTGCACTGAGCAAAACCTGCGTTTCGTATATCGGGTCAGTTCCATCCAGTACCTCTACTGTGAACTCGATTGCTTCGTCGACGGCGTTGTCTGTGAAGATCCCGTCGAGTTGGTATGTGACGAAGGGTTCTTCGACCTTCTCGAGAGTGCCACACCCGGAAAGAGCTGGGATTCCGACTGCGGAAGCAGCCCCAAGGAAGGCGCGGCGGTTCATACTGTCCGATCATGTCTACTGGTTGTGAATTTTTCTATCGTCTGGACCAAGCCGCGACCTGTATGCAGCACGATGCGCACAAAACAACGGATATCGCTCAGATATACAAGCACCCACAAAGTAATATTGGCGGACCACCTAGCACCGGTCATGACCGACGAGACGCCGACGCCCCCGGACGTGAACCTCACCGAGGAGTGGGAACGCGCCGTTACACAGCGGACTGTGAAAGACCGTGTGTACGAAGCGGCCACGACGCTCACCACACCAACGACTGTCGCGGATATCGCGGCTCGCGCTGATTGCACGAAAGAGGGTGCTCGCCCCCACTTGGAGTGGTTCGTCGATCTCGGCGTCCTCGAGAAGGTCGCTGACAACCCTGCATTGTTCGTTCGGAACGAGGCGTACTTCGAGTTTCGTCGGGTCACCGAACTGATTCGCGAGTTCGAGACGTCCGCGGCGGTCGCTGAGGCGATTGACGAGTACCGAGCCCGCGAGCGCGAACTCGCAGCGCATTTCGACGAACCGTCACCGGACGCGGTCGCGTACGCTGGGGTTGCTGCTCGCGACGACGACGCGGCAGAGCGCCTGCGTGAGTGGCGAACGGTCACCCGTCGGCTCCGAGAACTTCGAGAGGCAAAACTCCGACTCGACTCCGATGGTGGTCACAGCGCTGCATCGCCGTTCCCCTAGCGATGGGTCGGCGTGATGACCTCAACGAAGAACGAATGCGGCTGCTTGGCTCTCGTCTCGCAGCGCTTTCGATGGTTGAGTCGGTCCACTATTTCCCCCTCGAAAAACCAGACCGTGTTGTTGCATCGTTCGAGGAGACGTACTATCCAGACGTGGTTGACGCTGCGGCGCTTGAACTTCGACTGCGGTTGAATGGCGAGTTCAATCTACTCTACCGCGAACGATGGGCGGGTGACCGCTGGGTCTGTCGATGGGACCGTCATCCGAATACACACAACACGGACGACCACTTCCACGTCCCACCACGTCCCAGCGAAACGACCGCACTTGACGCGGAATACCCTGCCGACATGAACGACGTACTCCGACTCGTCTTCGAGACGATCGAAGCGCGAGTTAACGAGGTATGGGCGGAGACGACAGCACCGGTATACCCCACCGAATATGGATTTGAACGA
Organism: Haloferax sp. ATB1; assembly: GCF_000730175.1. Classification (NCBI taxonomy): domain Archaea; kingdom Methanobacteriati; phylum Methanobacteriota; class Halobacteria; order Halobacteriales; family Haloferacaceae; genus Haloferax; species Haloferax sp. ATB1. The sequence goes on from NZ_JPES01000083.1 coordinate 20,820, forward strand.
CAGTACGAGCTGCCGTACCTCACAAACCCGTAAGCAACAATTTCGACGTACCAACGTACTCCAGAACGACAACTCAGATTTGACTGAAGAGACGTGGTCAGTCCACTATTCAAATTACCTTACCGGCGATGTGATACGTGTGGTGTGACCATACAGCGAACTCCTTCTTCACCGTGGGTTTGAGTCTGCCACTAGGGTAGTCTGTTATGCCACGGATGGCTGGTCACAACAGATATGTCCGTGGAACGATTGGCTTGGGGAAGTGCTCTCGAATAAAGACCGAGTCGAGTTGCACCAACAGTACCTCGACGGAGAACTGGACGAAGGCGTTGCAAAGGTTCTCATTGGCGATCTACTCGAGGATATTGAGCGTGAGCGCGAGGCAGTCGAGAAGGCAGAGTCGCTCGGTACCGATGGCGTCTTCCAGAACAAGGACACTCGCTCAAAATTTGACTAAGTAGTCCAGATCGAGCCACTATCCAAATTACCTTAAAACCAATATGATTAAGCCGACACAAATACTGTCTTAGTCAAAATGAGGACTCGAAATCTGCCACCAGACGCACCCGGTCGCTATCTTGAGTCCCATCCGAACCCCTACTACATTCCGGACAAGTTACCGCTGTCGTCGAAAATCGAGATGGACGACGAGCTTGCATCGTCGGTTGCGGATGCGATGTTCCAACTCGGACGGATCGATGGTATCAGTCCCACCGTCGACTTCTCCCCGGTTCTGTACACCTCGCTGCTCCGACTCGAGGCAGTCGAAACAGCCGAAATCGAAGGCGCAGATGTCGATGTCGACGAGGTGTACGCGTATCACACGCGCAGTCGGTCCCAAGAGACAGTCGACGTCAGTCGCGACCTCCAAGAAGTACTCAACGCCGAACGAGCACTCAACGAGGGATTCGACGCGATGAGAGATGGCGAATCGATTACGCTCAGTCTGCTACAGTCGCTCCACGAGACACTCCTCGAAGGCGTTCGGAACGAGGGGGACGTCGTCGGTACATGGCGGGAAAGCGACGTCCACATCCCGTCACCACGTGGCAGCCAGCCACCGTTTGTGCCACCGCCACACGGCAACGTGCCTGAGCTGATGGACTCGCTCGAAGCCTACATCCAGATGGGAGGTCAGCACCACCCCCTCATCGACCTCGCTATCGCACACTACCAGTTCGAGACGATTCACCCCTGTTCTGATGGGAACGGCAGACTCGGACGGATCCTCATCGTCCTCCAACTGCACGACGCGGGGTATCTCTCGGACCCCTATCTCTACCCGAGTGCCTACTTCAATCGGAACAAACAGGCGTACGTCGAGAAGATGCGCGCAGTCAGCGAAGCGGGGAACTGGACGTGACTGGATTCTGTTCTTCCTCGACGGAATCGAAGCCCAGGCGAGAGACTCCTACGAGCGGACGTTCGAACTCATCGAGCTTCGCCGGGACTACGAGACGCGCTATCCGCACTCGAAAACGAGCCACAAACTCGCCCGGAGTCTGTTCGACCTTCCGTACTTCACCGCGAACGAGGTCCAATCGCGCTTCGACGTCAGCCGACAGACGGCGTACAATGCAATCAAGGAACTGGAAGCAGACGGTCTCATCGTCGAAACAACCGGGAAACAGCGCAACCAGGAGTACAAAGCAGTCGACGTCTTCGATATCCTCGAACGCCCGACGGTGTGAGGGCCTCCACACGACTGCAGTCGTGGGCTCTCCTCGAATCGCTGTTCCCCCACTCACCGAGACGAGTTCGCGAGAAACCGCTTGGCTGCCGACCGGAGTTTCGAGGAGTCAAGTCCGGCAAATGGAGTGTCTTCCTCTAAGGTATCGAGGACTGCGTCAACAGGCTCGGAGAACGCAAATTGCAGATAGACGCCGCGTTTGAACCCACCACTCGTGCGATTGCTTTCGAGGACACCATACGTGCCTGCTTTGTTGAGGTGGCTGTTGACGGTCTCTTGGGTGTAGATATCTCGCGACGAGCGGTTACAGAGCATCTGATAAATGCTGTAGACTGCTGGACTCGGTGCAACGCCGCCGTTGACGTCCGCGACAATCGCTGCGGCGTACAGAGACAGCTTCTTTTGGACGGTCATTCCGTCGACGATCTCGAGGACGCGATTCTTCAACACAGAGTCGTTAGCACGGTGGACGTGCTCGGCGGTGACGACCGAATCGCCGTTTTGATTCGCAAGCTCACCTGCGTCTCGAAGCAGGTCGATTGAACGACGTGCGTCACCCTCGTTTTTCGCACCATAGGCAGCAACGAGTTCGATCACGCCCTCGTCGAGTGCGTTTTCTTTGAAGGCGTCACGTCGCCGATTGAGGATCTCAATGAGTTCGTCTGCGTCGTAATCAGAGAAATGGATCCCGTTCGGGTTGTACGAACTGTCCGTTCGGCTGTCGACGTTTTCGCGGAACTTCGGATGATTCGTGATGACGACCGTCGAGATAAGCGTCTCAACGTGCTGTTCGGCCATGACACGACTCAGGCTATACAGGAGTCGAGAGTACGCCGGTTCCGGCTCGGTAGAACGTCCGGTAAGTGCGTCGATTTCATCGAGAATGAACACGAGCGAATCGAAGTGTTCATCGACGATTTCGTAGAGGCGCACGTATTTCGCATCCGTCGAAACACCCTTGCGCGGTATTTCCCACGCAACACCCGCTTTCGTTGCGGTCTGGTGGCCAAGTTTCCAGACCGCGCGGTCAAGGGTGTGTGACTCCATCGTTTTGAAATTCACCGAGACGAAGTCGAAGTCGATACTGTTCTGTTTTGCTCTGTCTTTGACCTTCTCCGCGACAGCCTTTACTGTCAGGCTCTTTCCGGTCCCACTTGGCCCATACAGAAGTAGGTCCGGTGGACGCTCACCATCGAGGGTGTCGCGGAACGCACGGGCCTCGGCCGCTAACTGTTCGTCACGGCCGTAGATGCGGTCGTGGTCGACGATGGTATTCGGGTCGACCAACTGCTTGTTCCGAAAGACCGTCGTGCTCTCGCCGTCAAGAATATCGTCGACAATCGACGTCTCGGAGTCTTGACCGTGGTCCCCATCACCTCCATCCCCGGTCGTATCGCCGTCGTCCGTTTTCATAATGGCTGCAAGGCGGAAACCCGCAGCGTTAGGTGTGGGAGAAAGCCGACAACCCGTTACACCAACTTCCTCGATGGCAGTCAGACTCCCCAACACCAACCCGAATACTTATAAATACAACCTACTTCATATGAAGTACAGATGGTGGAGGACTCAAGCACTCGAACCGTTCCCATCAAACTTGATGTGGACGAGAGTGCCGCGGACCTCCTTCACCAGACAACCGACAACTTCCTCGACGCCGCCAACTATGTCGTAGACGTCGCGTGGGAACCAGACTGGAAACTCACCAGCAAACAGAAACTCCACGACCTCACGTACTACGACGTTCGAGACGACTCTCCACTCCCAGCCAACCTCGTGCAAGCCGCACGGAACCGAGCCGCAGAAGCCGTCAAAGGAGTCATCGAGCGCTGGAAGAACGGCAAGAACGCGTCGAAACCACACTTCACGTCACGGTTCGCCAGCTATGACGCCCGAACTGTCACCATCAACGACGACCACTGCACACTCGCCACCATCGACGGGCGAGTCACCGCAGAGTTTGTCCTTCCAGATGAACAGCGTGAGACGCCTCACTCGGCGTACCTGTTCAACGATGACTACGACGTGAAAGGTGCCACACTCCATTACGACGAGGTTGAGGACTGTTTCTACCTTCACGTGCGGACACAGCCCGCCGTGGAGAACGATGATGCCGAACAAGGTGATACCAAGCACGTCTCCGTCCTTGGTGTTGACCTCGGCATCACAAACATCGCAACTACCTCAACCGGACGATTCTGGAGCGGTGGCAAACTCAACCACTGGCACCGCGAATACGAAAAGCGTCGTGGCTCGCTTCAACAGACCGGGACTCGGTGGGCACACGAAACCGTCCAACGAGTCGGTCGCAAGCAAACTGGGCGTTTCGAGCAGATGCTTCACACTATCTCGAACGAACTGGTCGACGAAGCTCTTGAGAACGACTGTACGCATATCGTGTTCGAGCAACTCAAGGGTATCCGCGAGCGTCTGTCGCACGCGAAAGCGGTGCACAGGTGGGCGTTCCACCGCTTGTTCGAGTACGTCACGTACAAAGCCGAGTCTGCAGGACTTGTGGTGAAGCAGATTAATCCAGCGTACACGAGCCAACGTTGCTCAAAGTGTGGATTCACCCACGAGGATAATCGGCCACACACCAACGGTCAAGACGAATTTGGTTGTCTGAAGTGTGGATACGATGTTCACGCAGATTACAACGCGGCGAAGAATATCGGCTTGAAGTATCTCCGCGACCAGCAAAAGTCTGGTCGTGGAGGCGCACCCGTAGGCGTGCGCTTGAACAGCGGGATGTTGAACGTGAATGGTGGGTATTCACCTACTGTCTTGAGCAGTTAGAACGGGAGTCCACGCTGAATGCCACGCTCTTCGGGGCGTGGGAGCTTACTTCGATCACGGTGTGGGCAGACACCTTCGTAGTGGAACGCCTTCGACTTCCCAGGACGTAACGAAAACACTCGCAAAACGGTGTGTGGCACCATATAAAGAAACAGAACACTCGGAACACATTGGAGGGTGATCGTTTTCGTTTCTACCTCGTCAGGGGCTGCGGCCTCACAGTCGTTCTTGCGTGGCCGGCGATGCGGTCCTCGTTGGCCCGCGTTGTGTGTGCAGTTCTGTGACTGCGGGCGTCACAACGCTGTCGCTCGCCAGTCTGTCACTCGGTGCGAGGTGTGTGGACCTCCCACGGTTGCAGACGGTATCCTCGTGTCGACAATCGAGTGCGGTACCGAGTCTATGACCGACTAGAACGCCACCCTCACCCAGATCGAAATGAAATCTACCGAGACGCGCCACCCTCTCAATATCGGCTCAGACGCCCATCAAACCGAGTTTTAAGCGGTGGATTCAATTCGAGCACGGTGTGTGACGAAACCCCGGTCGTGGGGGTTCGCCATTGCGATTGACCCATGAAGTTGGAGGTTGAACTATTATAGCTCAAACTATTATAGTTCAATTACTAACTTCGGAGCACATATGTACCATCCGCCACGACATGGTGGTATGGACCAGTTCGTCAATCGTCTCGAGGAACTCGATCGGTTGCAAGCCCTCTATGAGAGTGGTGCTGCAGAGCTTGCAATCATCTATGGTCGCCGCCAGATCGGCAAGAGCGAACTCGTCCGCCAATCGATTGCCGACCGCAACGATGCTGTGTACTATCAGGCAGTCCAAGGAACAGCGACGACACAGCTCAGGCGATTCGTCGAGGCAGCAGCGCCGACCTACCCAGACATCACGGCCGTCAAAGAGGAATGGGAACCGCTCATAACATACCTCACCGACAAAGACGCAGTCATCGTCATCGACGAATTCCCGTACCTCATCGAATCGAACGAGGGGCTTCCCTCGGTCATTCAACACCTGTGGGATACAGCTGTCGGTGAGAGTCAGGCAACACTCGTACTCACAGGCTCTGCAATCGGAATGATTCACACCCACGTCCTCGATGGTGGTGCGCCACTCTACGGTCGGGTCTCTCAGACACCGAATGGCCGCCTCGAACTCACCCAGCTGCCGTTTCGCTCCATCCAAGAGTTCGTGCCGACGTACGATCCGAAGCACGGGTGTTCGTCTATGGCGTCTTCGGCGGCACACCCCGATATCTCAGCCCGCTCGATCCATCACAGAGCCTCGGAGAGAACATCACGCGGCTGCTGTGCGACCCGGATGGTCCACTCCACGACGAACCCGAAACCGTCCTCCAGATGGAGCTCAACGATGTGAACACGTATTTCTCGGTTCTGGAGTCGATGGCCAGCGGGAACCGCAGTCGAAACGAGATCGCTCAGGGTGCCGGTATCGAGAGCACCAACACGTCGTACTACTTCGACCGGCTGGAAACCCTCCAGATCATCGAGAAACATCATCCGGCACTCGCCGATCCGGCGCGCAGCAAGCGGACTCGGTACCGGCTTCGAGATCCCGTATTTCGGTTTTACTTTCGGTATCTCTACGGCCGCGAGGGACAGTACGAACTCTACGGCGAGAACGCCTACGCGGATCTCATCGAACCGGAATTACCCGATTTCGTCAGCGAAACGTTTGAATCACTCTGTCACCAGGCAGTACCGGCGCTCTATGCAGACTACCAGCTCACACGAGTGCCAAGCCAGTGGTGGTACAAGGGCCAAGAGATAGATGTCGTTGCACCAACCGACGAGTCAACGCTGATCGCTGGCGAAGCGAAATTCACCAACGCTCCCCTCGGCTATGACGTGCTCGCGGACCTCGAAGACGACGTGGAGCAAATCGATTGGACACCCACCGGCGGTGGTGAGCCGACGTATGAATTCGCCTTGTTCAGTCGTTCTGGGTTCAAACGCTCCGTCGAGGAAGCAGCAGCCGAGCGTGATGACCTCCGCCTCTTCGATCTCTCTGACGTCGTTGCTGCTCTCGAGAGTTGAACAGTCACGCCTGCCCCTGGGAACGGGATTGAGGAAGGGTCTGCACGGGTCTCTTCACCGTCCGAACGCTTATCCTCTGAGATCGATTCGAGTTCAGTATGGCAAGTGCGACCCGGGACGGCGACCCCAACGGAGTTGAGTTCGTCCGCGAAGATGATGGGAGCATCACCGCCCACGACACCGAGACCGATCTCGCACGTGGTGGCGACACCCGGGCGGAAGCACTCTCGCAACTTGCGGAGGTTCTTGTTCTCTACGAGGGAGCTGGTGAACCCCTCACCGACGATGACCTCGAAGAACTTGGCCTCAACCCCGATGAGTTCGAGAACCGCGACCTGCCCGATTTCACGCACTAACTGCGACGACTGGGTTGGGGAAATACAGCCACCGAGTCAGTGTCCCACGACTTCAGTCGTGGGAGAAGTCAGTCTGTCTTGACACCCCACCCGTCATGGTCCGTGTCGGCGTCCGTTTCTTCGTCACCGTCATAGCCATCGAAGTCCGCAAACGTTCCACTCCGTTGTTGGACAACCCGGACTCGAATACTTCCGTCTTCTTCGAGATGCCAACGGAGTTGATCCCCATCGTCGATCCCCAGTTCTCGACGAATCCGTGCTGGAATCGTCGCTTGGTTCCCAGACACCGTGCTTTCAGCGTCCACCGGGTCACTACTCATGACTGACCACCAGAACCACTTGGTGAAAAGCCTAGTGTGTCGCCACACTACCAAAACGACGGTTGGGTCAATATGAAACACACCCCGCGCCCAGCCCCGTCTCGAGCGCCACGCCGGTTGCGATGCCCACTACAAGCGTGTCCAGCACCAAGCCGAGTGCGACGCCGAATCCGACCCCAATCGCCGCTGGGTCAATGCCTCCGTTCGTCCTGTCGCTAACCGCAGCAGCGCTGCGTTCGTCCCAAACGGTGGAGACGGAACCAGCCTTATGTGTTAGCACACCACTAGTACTGGTAGCAGGAAATTCGTTAGTGACACGTACTGAGAGATCCCCTTCCCTGTCCGGTGAGGAAGCACGAAGCCAGCTCTATTCGCTCTTACATCGCAGTATTCCAAGCAAGAAGGCCATCGATGAGGTAATCGAGATTGGAGCGAACTACCTCGGCGTCAACCATGGCCACATCACCGAAATCGATGAAGACGAAAACCGGTGGGAAGTAATTGGATCAACGGATGCTCCCGAAGGTCCGTATCCTGCCGGCCTCACGTCGAAGCTGAGTGATTCATACTGCCGGCGCACAATTCACCAGTCGACGCCGCTTGCGTTACACGACGCCGGCAACCAAGGCAGAGCAGACGACCACGCGTACCAACTCCACCAGCTAGATACGTATCTGGGGATACGCATCCAAGTGTTCGGTGAGCCGTACGGAACGGTTTGTTTCGTTGGATCGGAGCCGCGAGAGAGCTCGTTCTCCGAGGCCGAACAGTTTTTCATCGAGTTAGCTGGAGAGGTACTGCAGAAACGACTCGAAGGAGCCCATCACGAGAAGGATCTCACCAATCGAGACCGCCTGATTTCAGTACTCAACCGCATCCTGCGCCACAATCTCCGGAACGACTTGAACGTGGTTCAGGGAACTGCACGGCTGCTGGAAGAACGAACGTCCGGAGAGACGGCGCAGTTAGCCTCGACCATCGATTCGACGACCGCCGAACTGCTTTCAGTTGCCGAGAAAGCTCGAGAATTGGAAACGCTGACGCGATCCGTTCCAGTCGCACGGCCGATAGATATCGTCCCGAAAGTGGAGGACGCGGTACGCGATGTCCGTGAGAGACACCACTCAGTGGACATCTCGCTTAGTGTACCCGACCGAGCGATGTCGTTCGCAGACTCACAACTATCTGATGCGGTCTCAGAGCTTCTCACGAACGCGGCCGAACACGCTGGAGAAGATCCGACAATCGCTGTGGAGGTCAATCGCGGGACAGATCGAACGACGATAGAGATTCGTGACGATGGGCCGGGCCTGCCGTCAGGTGAACGCCGAGTACTGACTGGGGCTACTGAGACCGCACTCGACCACGGAAGTGGTATCGGACTCGTCCTTGTGTATTGGATACTCACCAACCTCGATGGTGAGATCGAGGTACCACCGACCTCGTCCGGAACGACGGTCGAACTCCAGCTTCAGCAGGCGGCGTCGATCGCTCCTGAATGAACCATGTCAGCGCTCCGGCGCGCGTTCAAGGCGGATCGTGAATACCGTTCCCTTTGGCTCGTTGTCAGCTGCCGATATCTCTCCCCCGTAGATGTCGACGAGCGTGCCCACTAGATACAGCCCAAGCCCCGTTCCATCGCTGTTGAGACCCTTCGTCTCTTGCTCGAAAATCCGGTCTCGCTGTTCGTCCGGTATCCCCGGGCCGTTGTCCGCAATGGTCACGATAACCGACTCATCTTGAACGACGGTGTCGATCGTGATTTTTGGCGCGCTCTCGTCGTTGTGTTGGACCGCATTGCTCAAGAGATTTCCAATAAGCGATGACAACATCGCGTTCGCCCGGACGTCGACACTCGACTGTTCGCTTCGGATCTGAACCTCGGCGTCGTCGAAGGTCTGGCGGACTCGCTCGGCTTCGTCCTCAATAACACGGACTACGTCGACTGGCTGTAACTCGACAGTCGTCCCCTCCTCACCGAGTACGGTCATCAGGTCACGGACGTCCTCCGTGAGCCCGGTCGTGTGTCGGCTGGCCCGTTGTATCCGGGCAAGTATGTCTCTGTTTTCGGGAGACAGTTCGTCCTGAAGTACGTCCGCCCACCCTTGGATGACGCTCATGTCGTTACGGATGTCGTGGCGGACAATGCGGTTGAGGAGCGACAGTTGTTCGTTCCGCTCACGGAGGTTCTGTTCGACTGTCTTCCGGCGAGTGATGTCGATGACAACCCCGGTGACTTTCCTCGGGCTTCCATTGTCACGTCGTTCGGTAATTCCGCCGACGTCGTGGAACCAGCGGTACTCCCCGGACGCGGTTTGAATCCGATACTCGGTGTCGTATCTTTCAGCCCGACCTTCGAGATGATCCCGCATTGCATCCATCGCCCCCTCGTAGTCGTCGGGATGGACGAGTTCAGTGAAGTCCTCGTAGTGGTCGAACTCCGCGGGTGAGTATCCGAGCATGTCTGCCTTGTTCTCGTGGAAGGTAACCGCCCCCGTCTCGACATCCATCTCCCACCAAGCCAGATCACCCGCGAACATCGCGCCATCCAAGCGGCGTCGATACTGTTCGAGGTTCTGTATGTACTGATCTTGCTCGGATTCGACCGAGTGCTCTTCGCTCGACCGGCGGCCCTCAGTCATTGTTGGTACATAACTGTTGACTCACTCAGATATATGTTCGGCCGATCCAATAACGGCCGAAACTCGTCTTCGAACGCGGCGACGTCGTTTACCGAGATCGGCGTTCGTGGCAGCGCACTGGAAACACCGGAGACAACCCGCTCGACCAACTGAAGGTCTCACAGCCCTACAACTGCCACACCACGCAACAACCACCCAGACCCTGTGGTGTCCCACAACTTTACATATACAAAACGTATCAACAACCGGTGAGGTCGGGGCAGCCGGTTCACAGCGAGTACGAACGCGTACGGTGCCGCGACGAAGGGAGTTGTCGAACACGGGACCAACAGACACGACGCTAATCCGATAATGGGACACAAACTCACACAGAGTACGATTGTACTCTTGTTGTGCGGGCTCATGGCCACCGCACCGATTGCAGGCGCAACGACAGTTACCCACCAAGAACAGCCCACCGAACAATCGAGTCTCGACACAACAGGGACGACACTCGCAATACAGAGCGGAAACGGAACCGAAGTAAACCCGTACGTCATCACCAACGCCTCTGAACTGACCGCAGTTCGCGACGACCCCGATGCCCACTACGTGCTTGGGTCGGATATCGACGCGACCGAGACGGCGACGTGGAACAACGGCTCCGGATTCGAACCCATCGGGACGTTCGCGACGCCGTTCACGGGCACCATTGATGGGGCGAATCACACGATCGAGGGGCTGACGATCGACCGGCCGTCGACGAGTGGCGTCGCGCTCGTCGGCTACGCCTCGGAGAGTTCGATAACGAATCTCCGACTGACCGACGCCACCATCACTGGCGACTTCACGACGGCCGCCCTCGTCGGGTCGGCAACAGACACCGTCATCCGCGAGGTGACTGTCAGCGGGTCGGTGACCGGAACCGGGACCGTCGCCGGCGTGGTAGCGTCCACCGACGGCGGTACGGTCGAACACGTCGATGCGACGGTCACAGTAGAGAGCCCCGGGAGCGCAGGCGGACTCGTTGGTGAAAACGAGGGAACCGTCAGCGATGTGGTCGTCTCAGGGCGTATCACCGGTGGGACGTACGTCGGTGGCATCGCCGCACAGAATCCCGGGACGATCGAACGCGCGGCGGTGAACGCGACCGTCGTCGGGACGGTCGACGACACGAGCGTCGCGACTGGCGGCCTCGTCGGGTATAACTCGGGGAACATCACCGCGACGCACGCTCACGGCCGCGTGTCCGGCACGAACTACGTCGGCGGGCTCGTTGGATCGAGCAACTACGAAAGCGGGGTTGTCGCGAACTCGTACGCGACGGCGAACGTTACTGGAGAGTCAACTGTCGGCGGGCTCGTCGGCGGCCTGTACTACGGCAGTTCGGTTACGGAGTCGTACTGGAACGAACAGACGTCCGGGCAAGCGACCTCTGCGGCGGCAGGCAACGGAAGCGTGGGACTTTCGACCGCAGCAATGACGGGCGAGGCGGCGACGTCGAACCTGACTGCGTTGGACTTCGCCGAGACGTGGCAGGTTGAGTCGGGTGCGTATCCGGACCTCGTCGGGGTGGGTGGCGACAGCTATCTTGCGTCTGTTGATGACAACGAAGGCGGCGACACTCAGACCGCCGCGATCAGTATTGCGGACCAGACGGTTCCGGCCGGGACCACGACGGTCACCGTCGAGTCCGCCACGTACGAAGTGACCGACGATGGGACGACAGTGGGCGACCCGTTCTACGTGGTCGTCCACGAGCGGACTGCCGATGGAACGCTTTCAGCACCGATCGGGAATTCCACGAGACTCTCGCCGGGTACCCACAGCGACGTTCCGGTGCGGTTGGGCGTGGACGCGTCGTCATCGGATTCACTCGATGCACTCACGACGAACACGACGCTCGTCGCGATGCTGCACCGAAGCGACGCCGACACCGCGACTGTCGGCACCCCCGTCGAAATCAATAACTCGACTGTCACCCAGACAGCGGCCATAACCGTCACGGATTCCGAACCAACGCTGGATGTTGTTCCGGGAGGAGCGACAGCTCCGCCTGGTGGGATCGCGGAACTCCCAACCGGGATCACAAACGAGGGCGACGAATCCGCGTCGGTTTCGCTTGCGTTCACCGACTTCCCCGGTGAGACGGTCACCGATACCGACGCCGCCGGTGGAACATGGAACACGAGCGACTACTCGTGGCAACTCGACGAACTCAGCCCGGGGTCGTATACCGATCCACGATTCGCGTTCCGAGTGCCGGAGAACGCGACCCCCGGCCGCTATACTGCGACTGCAACGGTCACCAGCAATGGGACGACACGAGAGGTGACCTATCCGGTCACCGTTGCGACCGCGTCTGACCTCCGACTCACCGTCGGGAACGCAACGGTACCGACGGGGACGGACGTGACTGTCCAAGCGCAGACGTCGCCCGCTTCGGGCGGCGTGTACTATGCAGGAAACGTGGCGTACGATCCGTCAGTCGTGGAATTGCAGCGTGTGACGGCCGAAGAGCATGCGGTCTTCTATGAAACCGACACCGAAAACGGGACGGCGTTTTTCAGCGTCCAGAACACGGGTGACGGCTATCTTCAGGACCCCGTGGTGAACCTCACGTTCGAAACAACCGGTGCGAACGGGTCGACAAGCCCGATAGAAGTCACAAACCCGGAACTGTTCACCAACGGTGAGAACTACGCGAACTACCCCGTCGACAACGGCTCGATACATATCGAGAGCTCCGAGACCGACGAACCGACGCCACTCGGGCTCAACGCGACGACCGAACTGGTCGATAGTGACCTCGTCCTCACGGTCACGGCGAATGAGTCACTCGACTCGCTCGAAGCCGTCCTCGCGAGCACCGAGACGGTATACCAAGAGACGATCACGCTCGATGCGTTCTCGGAGACACAAGACGGGTCGACGTACGTCTACACGACGCGATACGTCAACACGGACGACGGCGAGTACACACTGGATGTGTCGGCGAGTGACGACACGGGGGCGCAGACGGACCTGACCCAAACCCTCACCGTCGGCGACGAGCCGACTGCGCCGACAGTCGACCTCGCGATTTCCGCTGTCGATGCCCCCGTCGGACCGAACAGCACGACGACAGCCGAACTCGTTGCGCGAAACGTCTCGTCGGACATCGGTGCGTACGAGGCGACGATTTCGGTTCCCGAGGCGTCGGGGCTCTCGATAACGGCAGTCAACACCACCGGGTCGCCGGCGTTCGCTGACACCGTCTATAGTAACAACAACACGACAGCGCGGGTGAGCGTTGTCGGCCGGACATCGACCGACAGCGGGTCCTCGACGCTCGCAACGGTCACACTCGAAACCGGGGCGACCATCGATGAGGGTGAGGCAGTCGTCAGCGTCTCGGATGCGAACGTCTCGACCGAGGGAGGCGACGAAATCACCGTCTCCTCGACGACGGGCGATACTGTCTCACTCGCCGCACTCGACCCGGTCGGCGACTTCGAATCACCGCCGACCGACCCCGATGGTGACGGCGTGTACGAAGACGTCAACGGCGACGGTACCGTCACTGTCTCCGACGTCCAGGCGATTTTCACCCATCGAGATAGCGAGGTGGTCACCGAGCAACGCGAGCGGTTCGATGTCACCGGAAACGGGGTGTTCAACATCGTCGACGTCCAGCGATTGTTCTACACGACGACCTGAGATCGCTCGCGGCGCTCCGCCGTGAGCGTTCGTCGCTCTGTGTGTGAATGACCGGACCCGGTGGCTGGTTCTTGTCTCACCCGTCGTCCAACCGCCAGCGCGTGGCCGACATCATCTGGTGCCAGTTTCATTCCGCTCTGGTATTCTTGGATAATATTGAAGTGCTGTGCAGTCCACATAACCTTCATGACAGGTTTTGAGAGTGAATCGTCAACAAACGACAGACTGAGCGATAACTCGGCCTCGATTATGGCATATGCCCTCCAGGCTACAGATACCGTCATCTGGGACTGGGATATTTCTGCGGATGCTGTCTCGCTGTATCCTCCTTCGCAGACTGTGTTCGAAGATATCGCCGACCTTGATGACTTTTTGAGTCAGGTTCATCCGACAGACACACAGCGCATCGTTCACGCACTGGAGGTCGCAGTTGAAGAGACCGGGCACTACGTGACCGAGTTCCGCCTTGCCGATGACACAGAGCGATGGGTCGCTGCACAGGGGGAAGTGACCTACGATGAGGGAGACGACCCGGAGCGTCTGATTGGTGTTGGGCGAGACGTAACTGATAAAAAACACACAGCGCAGCAGCTCAGACGAGCGACAGAGCACCTTGCCGAGACAGAACTCGTATCCGACATTGGTGGGTGGGAACTGATACCCGAAACGAACGACCTGTGGTGGACACAGGGGACGAGACAAATCCACGATGTCTCGCCGGAGTACAACCCGACAGTAGAGGATGCCTTCAAGTTCATCCATCCAGCGGACAGACAAACAATCGAGAAGGTGGTCCAACAGTGCCTGACGTCCGGCGAACCGTATGGTGTTGAACTCCGGTTGATTACTGCCGAAGGACGTGAGCGATGGGTCTACTGTAAGGGCGATCGGGTACAACGTGGTGAGACCACCGTTCTCAGGGGCGTGATCCAGGATATCACTGACCGAAAAATCCGTGACCAACGGTTGATGGTGTTGAGTCGGGTTCTCAGGCACAATATTAGGAACACACTTGGCGTCGTCATTGGGAACGCAGAGTTACTGGCAGAAGAACTGGAAGCACTCGATCCACTTGAGACGTACCTCGCTGAAACGGCTTCGTTTCCACTTGATGATAGTCGTCGCATGCTTTCGAAGATTGCTGACAACGCGACGCAGTTGGTTGAGCTGGCTGAAAATGCCCGGCAGCTGAGTCGTGTGTTAGAACGTGGTCCGGTGCGGTACTACGTCGATGTCCCGACAGTTGTCGATCGACTCGTCTCGAAGTTCACCGACCAGTATCCCACTGCAAGTATTCACGTCGAAAAACAAGCAGTCGGCGTGAAGGGAAACGAAGAATCCCTCGAGATGGCGCTTACTGAACTCATAGAGAACGCAATTGTCCATACTCACGACGCGTCACCGACAGTCGAGGTTTCCATCTCCCGAGTCGACAACGAGCGAGTTCGTATTCAGGTCGCAGATACAGGCCCGGGCATTCCGGAGATGGAACAAGAGGTTCTCGAGATGGGTACGGAAGAACCCCTCCTGCATGGTCGGGGAACCGGGTTGTGGATGGTCAATTGGCTGATGACACAGTTAGGGGGCAGTATTTCAATCGACGAAAACGTCCCTCGAGGAACCGTTGTGTCGCTCACGTTGCCTGCCGCACTGAGTGAGTGACGGCTTTCGCGCCCCCTGGCGTGGAGGAGTCAACTCCTTAGTGAGCGGGAGTCCGCACTGACCGACACAGGAACAGGAACACACAGCGCTCAGGCTTGGTCGGTCTCGGTCGGGCCAGTCGACTCGGACACGAACGCGCCACCACTCAACCACCGATATTCATACTCCCACCAGCGTACGAATGTGGTATGAATACCTACTCGATTTTGGGACCGTCGCTCGTCGCTGTCGTGCTGCTGTTGTTGCTGAGTGCGTTCTTTTCCAGTAGTGAGTCAGCGATCTTTTCGCTCCCGGATGATATGCAGCCCGCGACCGAAGACAGTACGAAAGACAGCCGCACACTCCAGCAACTCCGCGCGAACCCGCACCGACTCCTCGTCACGCTGCTGGTCGGCAATAACCTTGTCAACATCGCGATCACTAGCATCGTCACACTGCTGGTTGCACGGTTCATTCCCCCCGGATACACCGTCGTGATCGCAACACTGTGTGTGAGTGTGCTCGTCCTCGTGTTCGGGGAAATCGTGCCGAAATCCTACGGGCTCGGCCACGCAGAGTCGTGGAGTCTCCGTGTCGCCCGCCCAATCTCGTACGTCGAACGCGTACTGAGGCCACTCGTTGCGTTGTTCGACATCGTCACGCGATGGCTGACGGCACTCATTGGTGGCGACCAACAGATCGAGAAACCATATCTCGACGAGTGAGCTGCCGTCCGATCTGCAAGTTCTCACTCGCGGGGTGAGGCCTCCTGCTTGGTCGCGTTGAAGAGTCGCTGGATATCGACGATGTTGAACATCCCGTTTCCGCTGAAGTCGAACTGGTGGGTGTTGTTCTCAATCGTAGCGTCGTTCCGGTCGACGAACAGCGCCTGCACATCGCTAACCGTCACAGTCCCGTCGCCGTTGACGTCTTCGTACAGCCCGTCGGCATCCGGATCGGTCGGCGCTCGTTGCCGATCGCCGATCGGTGGGAGCGGTCCACCGGTGACGGTGCCGTTCTGGGTTTCGGGTGTGTGTTCTCCGTCGTCCGTCCACACGGTTGCCGATCGAATTTTGACCGGACTCGTGGCTGCAGCGGTAAGCTCGAAGACGAGCGTCGCCTGTGGATCTTCCCCATCGTCGAGTGCCGCCCCGATCGAAACGGTGCCGGTCTCGTTGTTGATCGTGACTGCCGTATCCGTCCCCGTGAGCTGGACGTCCTCGATCGTTGCGACGGCGGGGTCGAACGTCAGGTTCGCGCTGTATGACTCCACGCCCGATGCGTTCTCGACAGTTACCGGGACGGCGACTGTCTCACCCGGGTCTACAGCGCGGTCTCCCACGACAAACCGGGACAACTCGGAGTCAGCGTCGGCATCTTCGGCCACGACAGTAGTGGTTGCCGTGTCGGTCACGGTGTCGCCCGCCGCGGTCTCGGCGACTGCTGTGACCGTCACCGTATACGTGCCGGGGCTTTCGTACACGGAAGTGTATGTTGCTCCCCGCGTCTCAGCCTCGGCGACGCCGTCGCCGTTGGTATCCCACGTGTATTCGAGGATATCGCCGGTCGTGTTGCTCGCATCGAAGGTGATGTTCTTGCCGACCGTGACGGTCGACGGGGCGTCGACTGCTGCGTCGAAGTCGGCCGTCTCACCTGAGGTAACTGTCAGTTCGACCGACGCAGTGTCGTTGCCGGCCGTGCCGACCGCAGTGACGGTCGCGGTGTACGTCCCGGGCTCGCCGTACGTGTAGACAACGGTTCCATTTGTCGTCGTTGACTCGTTGGTGCCGTCGGCGTCGACGTCCCACGCATACTGGTCGATCCCTTCGGTGGTGTTCGTGGCGTCGAAACGGACGGCCTGTCCGACAGATGGCTCACTGCGATTGACGGTGAGCGTCAACTCGGAAGCTGGTGGTTGGAGTTCAATTGTTCGGTTCGCCCAGGCGTGATGGTGGCCGAGCGCACCGAGCGTCACACGAGAACCCGCACTCGATCCGTTCACGTCAGTGCCGAGCGCGTACACGTCACCGTCGTTGTCACCGAAGAAGAGTCTACCATCGACCACCGTCGGCGACGACTCGACGGGCGTTCGGATGTTGGTCGGATACGTCCATCGCACTTCGCCCGACTCGGCATTGAGTGCAAACATACTGCTCGGTTCACTGTCGTCCGACGAACCCACAAAGACGGTGCCGTCGACCACCGTCGGTGAGGAGACGACTTGGTAATCTCCGGTCTCATATGTCCACACTTCGGTGCCGGAGTCGGCGTCTAGCGCATACACGTTGCCATCCTTACTGCCGACAAAGAGCGAACCGTTGGCGACCGTCGGCGATGATTCGACCTCCCACCCTGTTTCGAAAGCCCACTGTTGTGCACCCGACTCGGCATCCAACGCGTACACGTTATCATCGTTGCTCCCGACGTAAACCGTGCCGTTGGCAACTGTCGGCGAGGACTCGACCGCAGCGCCAGTTTCGAACGCCCACTGCTGGTCGCCCGACGTGGCGTCTAGTGCGTAGACGTGGTTGTCGTTACTCCCGATAAATACGGTCCCATCGGTGATGACCGGCGACGAATCGACTCGTCCGTCGGTCTCGAACGTCCAGCGGACTGCCCCTGTGGTGACGTTCAAGGCGTACACGTTGCCGTTTCTGTTCCCAACGAACACCGTCTCACCCGCGATGGTCGGTGAGGAGTGAATCGTACTGATCGTCTCGAACTCCCACTGTTTCTCGCCCGACTCGGCATCCAAGGCATATACGTCTCCACCGCTCGCGACGGCAACTGTGCCGTTGACTACTGATGGTGAGGAATACACGTCGACCTCAGTCATGTACTCCCATTTTTTGTCACCCGAGTCGGCATCCAGCGCGTACACAGAACGATCGTGACTGCCGACGAACACGGTTCCGTTGACCACCGTCGGCGACGACGTGACCGCGTCGCTGGCAGCGTACGTCCACGCCGCTTGCCCGGCCGGAACGCCGTCAACCGTGATCGTTGCGGTCGTCGTCGCCGTGTGGCCGTCATCGTCGACAACTATGAGTTCGACCGTGTACGTGCCGCCGCGATCGAACACGTGGGTGATCGTTTCACCCTGCTTCGACTGGCCGTCGACCGACCAGCGGTACTCCTCAATCGACCCGATCGAATCGTTTGCCTCGAATCTGACCGAGTCACCCACGTCAACCGATCGCGACGGGACCGTGAGGGTGGCCTCGAGCGGGTCGCCGATGAGTAGCGTCTCCGTCGTTGTGCGCTGCTGGCCGTCGTTGTTGGTGACCGTCAACGACACGTCGTATTCACCGGGGGTATCATACGCGTACTCGACGTGTTCGCCGGTGGCGTCGGTCCTCCCGTCCCCTGTAAGATCCCATGCATAGGTGGAGATCTCGCCAGTACTGTTGGACGCGTCGAACTCGACCGGCGTGTCGATGTCTTCCGTCCGGGATGCGGTCAGCGCCGCCGATAACGGCTTTGCGACCGTTAGTGTCCGTTCCGTCCGATTTGATTGGCCGTTCTCGTCGACGACCGTCAGCGTCACCGTGTAGTTTCCAGCCGAGTCGTACGTGTGCTCAGTCCACGCGGACCCGGCCGCGTTCGTCGAACCATCGCCGAAGCTCCAGTTGTAGGTTGCAATTCCGACGACCGAACGTGAGTTGGATGCATCGAACTGGACTGTGTCCCCCGCGATGAGGTCGGTTCGATTCGGGATGAACGCCGGGATGGGTTCGTCAGGATCGATGTCGACGTGGTGTTTGTCGGCCCACCGGTCTGTATGTCCGAGCGTGCCGAGTCCAACCCGTGACCCGACACTATCGCCGGCTTCAACATCCGCAACGGCTGTTGGAGACGATCGGATCGCACTACCTGTCTCGATCGCCCACGTCGAGTCACCGGCCGATGCGTCAATCGCGTACAACGTCCCCGCCTCCGACCCGATGTAGACCGTTCCATTACTGACCGTCGGAGACGCGGTCACTGGCCCATCTGCCGTATACGTCCACGTTAGATCACCTGTTGCGGCATCAACCGCGTACAGAGAATCGCCTTCGGAGCCCACGTAGACGGTGCCATTCGCGACTGTCGGCGAGGAGGAAACCGCACCTCCCGTCTCGACGTTCCACTCCGCTTGTCCAGTCGCTGCGTCGACTGCGTACAGGGAGTTGTTATTCGTGCCGACGTACACCGTGCCGTCAACGACCGTCGGTGAGGATTCGACATCACCGCGAAGACTGGTCTCGAACGACCAGCGGATGGCACCCGTTTCCGCGTCGATCGCGGTGAGCGTATTGTCGATCGTGCCGACGTAGACTGTCTCGCCTGCTAGTGTTGGTGATGAACTGACAGGGCTTCCAACGTCGGTTGCCCAGTGCGTCTCACCGGTCGTCGCATTGACCGCAGCCACTGACTGGTCTCCTGTCTCGGCGTACAGCACGTCATCGGCTACCGTCGGGGAGCCATCGATCGGGCCGATATCCCGTGCCCACCGCTCTGCACCGGTCGCGGCGTCCAGCGCGTGAAGGCCAGGCCCCCACAACGATTGGGACCCAACATAGACCGTCCCGTTGACAATCGTCGGCGATGAGACGACTCCATCATTGTCGGTGCTGAAGGTCCACTGCGTGGAACCGGTCTCCGCGTCGAGGGCGTACAGCGAGTCATCAAAGCTAATCGACGCCCGTGAGCCAACGTAGACCGTTCCGTTTGCGACCGTCGGCGAGGACACAACGGCATCGTCCGTCTCAACCGACCAGCGTTCCTCACCCGTGGCCGCGTCCACAGCGAGAACCGAACCGGATGTCAACCCAACATACACCGCGGTCGGCGACTGCGAGAACTGTGGGTCACCAACCGAAATCGTCGCGTCCGTGGTCGCTGTGCGTCCCTCCGAGTCCGTCACCTGCAATTCGACGGTATACTCGCCAGCTTCGAACTCACGGGTGACCGTCTCACCGGTGGCTGTCTCTCCATTCGAGAACGCCCACTCGTAAGATTGGATCGCCGTTGCGGCTGTCGACCCGCTCGCGTCAAGCGTGAGCGTCTCACCCGCTACTGGTGCTGTGGGTGAGATATCGATCACCGGGGTCGGCGAATCCGAACGCGTATTGACGGTGACGGTCCGTCGTACCGTCGTGACGTTGCCCGCGCTCCCGGTGGCCCGAACACCGAGTTCGTGCTCCCCACTCGTCGTCAACGCGTACTCGAACATCCCGTCGGATGCAGTCGCTACTAGCGACCCATCCACGAGCAACTCGAATTCACTGATCTCTCGATCGGGGTGTGGGTGCGTCGACTCGGCCGCGTCGATCGTGATCGGTTCGTCAGGATCCGCACTCGACGGCGCGGACACCGACACCGACGGTTCGGCCACGCGCTCCTCACGGGTCGCAACGTCGACAACGCGCGTCACGGAGACAGAGCGGCCGTCGATTACTCCTGACAGCGTCACTTCGTAGACACCCGCCTCGTCGAGCGTGGTTGCGAACGTTCCGCCACTTCCAGCGTCGACCGCGGTGTCCCCGCGGATGACCGACCACGAGGGATCTGAAACGTCTGCGGGCGCGTCGAACGTCAGCGAGTCGCCCGGTTCGGGGTACGTCCGGTCCACAGCAACCCCGATGTCTGTCGTCCGCGCTGCCACCGTCGCGTTGGCGACGTCGACGGCCGTCGACGATGTGGCGGTCCGGCCTGCGGCGTCCCTGACAGTCAGTTCGACCTGCGCCGTGCCTGCGGCGTCGAACGTAACACTCGACGTCACACCTGTCGTCGTCGTTTCGGTCGTCCCGTCACCGTCGGTGTCGATCGCCCACTCGTACGATTCAATCGAATCGTCCGCGGTCGTCCCACTCGCGTTGAGTTCGACGGGTTCGCCTGTCAGTACATTGGACGAGACGTCGATTACTGGCAGCGGCGGTTCGACCGATCCGTTCGTCGAGAGCGTGCGAACCGGCCAGTCCTGCTGGTCCGTGGGGCCCGAGGTCGGCATACGAGCGTACGCAGCCTGCGCTTCGGCATTAGAGAGGCCCTCCTCGACGAGGAACGGCTGGAACGCGGCGCGGTAGGACAGCCATCCAGTCCCGTTGTCCGTCTTCTCGACGGTCACACGGAACGTGCGCTCGTCGCCGGGTTTGTACTGACTTCGGATGTCGATGAGATGGTGATCAAGCGTTATCGTCTCGCCGCTGGCGTTGACCGCTTCGCTGCCCGGGCTGGTCCGTTGAACTGAGACGTTCGCGCCAGCGTCGGTTAGGGGCGTCACGTCCGCTACGGAGATGTTCTCACCGTGAGATAGCGAGAGGTAGCTCCGCTCTCCGGAGACGCCAGCACCGCGCGCATTCGAAACTACGAACGTCACAGTTGTCGTTTCATCGACCTTCAGTTCGCCCAGCCGCTCTTCGATCGTCGCCGGATCCTCGGTGAGGCGGACGCTTGGGTTTGGTTCCTTAATCAGATCGAGTCGACGATCCGCTCGTTCGTATTCTTCATAGGAGAAGCGTTCCAATGAACCGAAGTACTGTGCCATCGCACCGTTCGAGTCACCAAATTCGGTGCTCGACAGGCTAGCAGTCCGCTGTTCGTCACTCTCGACAGCAAGGCACGTGTCGTAACTGCCCGCATATGGATTGCTTGATACTCGGCTGAGACACGCGTCCACGAGAACTGCCCGCTGACGGAGGATGACCTCCCTGAGCCGCTCGCGATCTTGCTCCTCCCAAGCGACCTGTTCCTGTTCGTACAACCGTTCGAGTTCGGCCAGTAACGCAGAGCTGTTGCCCGCACGACGGACGTCATCGCGGGTCATTCGCGCATCAAGGTCGTTCTTCAGTTTCTGGTTGACAGCGGCAATTTGGCCGGCAGTTCCACCGTCATAGTTGCCAGTCGCGACTTGATATGCATCTCTCGCCTGCAAGGCGGTGCCGACTCCCGGTACCGATCCGAGAACCGCTCCTTTTGTCTCTTCGGTGATGACTGTACTGAAGCCGTCGCGCATCGATGTTTGGACGGTTTCGTTCCACGGTTCGCTGTAGAGGAGGCGGTCGTAACTCGCTTGGTACGAGGATGCGAGCGTGGCCCGAGCGTTGGCCGACCCATTCATCGCGTCCCACGTACTCGCTTGGCTGGTAACGTTGTAGGTCGCCGTGGTCGAACTCACCGCTCCGCCGCCATCGCCGGGTTCTGCAGTCACCGATACTGAGCCGCCGTCGGCCGATTCGGGAACCTCGACGAGGACAACAGCAGTTTGGGAAGTTGCGGTTCGGAAGAAATCCGTGGCCGACAGTGAAGCGGTTGTCTCGCTTTCGTCGGTAATCGTATCGTACTCTGTTGGTTGGATGCTCTCGATGGTGGCGTCGCCCTCGACAGTCAGATCAAGCGTTGGGTCCTCGACGTGGTTCGAGCTGAGAAATGACCCAGAACCGATATCGATGGTCACGACGACCGGATACACACCGCCGGGTGCGAACGTCTGGCTTTGGGGGGGAGAGATATCTGCAGTTTGTGCGATCCCGGTGGTAGTCTGGCCGACCGTGTCCGTCGTGCCGAGGTCGGTTGCCGCCCGCGTTGGTGCTGCGTCCACAACAGAGGCTGCGGTGAGCGGGGCAGCGACCGTCGAAACGATTACGAGTGTTACCAATGCAACGACACCGAACTGCGAGAGTGCTGATCGAGTCATATGAGTCAGGTTGGATTTGCTTGCCGCAAGGGAGGTTCAACTCGAACGCACGAGTCGCCGCCTCGAAACTGATTCCGCTGGTAGGTGATTCGTATTAGTGGCTTGAGATAAACCTGTGGTGTCCAGGGGGGTTCCTCACTCCACTCGCTCACTGCTGATGGGGGTCGCTCCTTGAGAGTGTCTCGTGAGCGACTCCGCGTCGTCGAGGTGCTGCTCACGCGTCCGAGAGCGTAAGAACGGAGCGATTTCCAACAGTCACGCCACCGAGGAGGGAATCAACGGCTCACGGCTGCAACGACGTCGTCGATGGTGAACAGTTGCACACCAACGGCGTCCTGTAACCTATCAGCGGCTGAGGATTCCAACAGCGCTCAAGTAGTCAGTCCGGGGAGTGTGGGTCTGTCGCCGTCTCGAGTCGGTAGACACCGTCTAGAGCGTCAAAATCATCGTCAAACGCGTAGAGATATCCCAAGCCTCGGGTCTGCATATACGCAACAATACACGCATCGACGAACGAGAGTTGACGGTGGCGTCTGAAGAGCGCTTTTGCGGTCGCAGTCGCATCGGAGTTCACCGACGCAATATGGAACCGTGCGTTTTCTTCGAGTCGATCTAAGTAAATCGACGGCCGCATCGTGTCCGGCGTGTGTCGTCAATCCATTGAGTGTCTCCGCTAGAACGTGAACTACCCCACCCTACCGCTCGCCTGACGGCTCGCGCTTGAGGGTGGGGCTTCCTGCTTCTACGACGCGCTTTGCAGACACCGAATCGGTGTCCACAGGAAGCGCAGTCTCCACAGGCGTTGATTCGGAGCGTCCCTCTCCTACATCTTCAAGACCGCGAGAAAGGATATTCCACGCCGCGTTCGCGTCCCTGTCCGCCTCAAATCCACACGCTGGACACGAGTGTTCGCGCACCCACAGCGGTTTCTCGGTCGAACCGCCGCACGACGCACACTCCTTGGTCGTCCCGCTCGGGTCTACGGCAACGAAATGTGTGCCTTCGCGTGCACACTTGTATTCGAGCATCCGCAGGAACGTTCCCCACGCCGCGCCTGCTCGGTTCCGTGAGTTGCCCGGCAGTTCCACCAACCCCTGTGCGTCCAAGTCCTCCACGGCTACCAAATCGTACTCGGTGGCGTAGTAGTTCGACAACTTGTGGAGGAAATCCCGCCGCTTTCGCTTGAGGTCGGCGTGACGCTCGGCTACGACCCGGCGTTGTTTCTCCCAATTTGCAGAGCCGTGTTCCTTCCGTGAGAGGGCACGTTGTGCCCGTTCCAAGCGTTCGCGCTCGTCGGAAAGGTCGGGGGATTCGACCGCCGTTCCGTCCGTGTCGTGAGCATACTTGCAAATTCCAACGTCGATCCCGACGCACTTCTCGGGGTTTTCAGGCTTCGCTGGTGGGGACTCAGGCGTTTCGACACCAAGAATGGCGTACCACTTCCCGGTTGGTTCCTGCTTGATTGTGACCGTCTTGATTTCGGCGTCGTCGGGCAGGTCGCGGTGGAAGGTGAGCGGGATTTCCCCGAGTTTCGAGAGCCACAGTTTGGTCCGACCGCTCGTGTTTTTGAGCTTGAAGCCGGATTGACTGTAGGTGAAACTGCGGTACTCGCCCGGTGCCTTCCAGTTGAGAGTGCCGACGTGGTAGCCGTTCTCTTTGCGACCGCGAAGTGTTGAGAGGTTGTCGTACAATCGCTGAACGACTTTCTGGAGAACCTTCGAGTGAACTTGTTTCAGGTCGTTCCACCACTTCTTAAGATTCGGAAGGAGCTTCTGTTCGCTGTATGCCGAAGTGTTGTCGGTTCGGTTGAGTCGGTGGAGGAAGTGGTTGTAGACCTGCCTACAGGTATCGACAGTCCACGCTAACTGTTCTTCGAGAGCGTCGGACGGTCGCAGCCGATACCTGTAGTTGTAGTTCATCTACGAGCGTTCTTCGATGAGTTCGTCAAGTTTCTCTTGGACGAACGACGAGAGGTTAAGATGGTTCTCCTCAATCCACTCGGCTTGGTCGTCACGGATAGAGATGTTCTTGCGTGTTGCCACGCCACAATATACACAAAGTACACAAATAAGCGTTGCGATTGCGTGGGCCTGTGGGCCTGCCACCGAATCGTGTATGAGAACTGTGCGGCGCTGTATCCCCTCCCTACTCGCTCCCTTCGGTTGCTCCTTGAGGAAGGGGCCTTAGCGCCTCAATTCAGGTAAATTTGACTCTTGTTCGACGACCGACAGCACGAGTGTGGTCCCCCTCAGGTGGTCGGTATCGCAGTCCCGGGGTGGCTGAGCGACCGCCACGAGAACCGAATCGGTATCACACCCATACAACTGCCACACCTGTCTGAACAGCACCGCACGGACTCCGAGCGAACACCATGATGAGCTGCAGTCATGTCAACAACAGCGACAGACACTATATCCCGAGCGACAAAACCGACGAGTATGCCCTCCGAATCGCTCGTCTCACGCCGCGGCCTGCTGGCCATACTGGGCGGGGCTGCCTCGATCGGCCTCGGGGCGGTGTTCGGGACGGGTGCCGTTCGTCCCCCGCTCAGTCTCGAACACCGAGTCCCCGCAGGCGAGTGGCCGATGGCGAAGCGGACGCCCCGGCGCACCGGCTTTCAACCACAGCCCGGCCCCCAAGACGGTCTCGTCGAGGCGTGGCGACAGCCCGTCGAGTCCGCGAACGTCGTCTCTCCCGGACTCGTGGCGACGAACGACCGAGTGTACATCGTCGGTCGCTATGCGGTGCGGGCGCTCGCGAGTACGGACGGCCGACCCGACTGGGTGCGTCCCCGTGAGAACGCGCCGAGCGTCCTCACCAGCCGCGCCCCGTTCGAGTTCCTCCAGACGGGACCGACCGTCAGTGGCGACCACCTGTACGTCGTCGGTGGGGTGACACTATACGGACTCGACGCCACAAGCGGGCAGTCGACGTGGGCGTTTTCGGACGACGAGTAGTTTCGAGCACGTCCTCCCGGTCGGCAACCTCGTCGTCGTCGGTGTCTCTCGCGGGTCCGAGGACCACCTCGTCGCCCTCGATCAGTCGACGAGTTTCGAGCGCTGGGCACGGCCGACCGCCGAGGTCCCACTCGCGTTCGCGTCGGGCACGGAGGGCCACGTGGACGCCCCGCTGTTACTCACCGGAACCACAGCACAGGGCGACAACCGGCAGTTGGTCGGCCGCGACCCGGTCGATGGCTCCGTCGACTGGCGAACGACCGCCGACGCACCGACGTTCGAGGCGTTCGCGCTTCCCGCGATTAGCCGGGGGCGCGTCTACGCCGGTGGGTCGCGGCTGACTGCGTTCGCGGCCACCGACGGGAGCGTCGAGTGGCAGACGCCGATCGTGGACCGTGCCGAATCGATCTCGCCGGTCACCGACGGCGAGCGGGTGTACGGCGTCGGTGGCGGCGTCGCCATGGCAGTTGACGCGGCGACCGGCACGCGACAGTGGTCGGTGTCGGTCGGCGACGTCACCCCGTTCGTCCCGCCGGTCATCGCTGGTGAGACGCTGTACGTCCCCGGCGACGACGCCATCATCGCGCTCGACACGACCGACGGCTCGACGCGGTTTCGGCACGCGCTCCCGGCGTCGACGCCCGACGGCATGGCGAGCGCCGACGGCAACCTCTACGTCAGAACCCATCAGTCGGTCCGTGGCTACGTCGCCCCCGAGGAGGGAGACTCGTGAGCGACGCCGCGTCGCCCGCCGAGACTGCGGTGTCGACGTACGCCCAGCAAGTGGGACGCGGCGTCGTCTTCCTGCTTATCCTTCAGTACTCGCTCGGCATCGGTGTGAGTGCGACGGTCCAGCACGCGTTCGGTCCGACCCCGATTGTGCGCCCCACAATCGTCTCGACTGTCGTCGTGGCGCTCGTCGTTGCAGTCCTCGTCAACAGCGCCCACCAACCCAGCTACCGACAGCTGACGGGCTTCACCGTGGTTGCGTTTGTGATCGGGACCGCAGTCACCACCCTCGTTGGGGGTGGAGACGGACACGTCGGTGCGCTGTATCCGACGCTGCAGACCGGGCTCTCCTGGCTGGGCGCGTTCTGCATTGCGTACGCCGTCGCGTTCGAAGTCGAGTGGAGCCGCGTCGTCGAGGTGCTGCTCACGCGTCCGAGAGAGTAAGAACGGTGCGATTCCCAACAGTCACGCCACCGAAGAGGGAATCAACGGCCCACGGCTGCAACGACGTCGTCAATGGTGAACAGTTGCACATCGTCACGCTCTGCAGCTACTTCCAGCACCGACTGTGTGAATCCACTCCGGGAAAACAGCGCATAGGATTCTGTACGAGAGCCACCGTCATCCGGTGTCCATCGGAGCTCTGCCGTATGTTGCTGGAGGCTGGAGAAGGCGTCGTATCCGAGTGGTGACTGTTGGAACTTACACTCACCGACGATCAACGTTCCATCGGTCGCGAATCCGACAACATCAATTTCGTGTTCGCCGTACCACCACTGACCGGTCTTCGTAATCGTCTGGTCTGGATACAGCTCTCGGAGGGCACGACAGCATAGTGCCTCAAACGAACTCGAAGCGAAGTCCGGGAGTGCTGGTTCGATAAGCGTCTCGAATGCATCTTCACCAAGCGCATCATACTGTCCATCCGAGCCATAGACGAAGTGGAACCAGAACCGGAAGAACGGGTCGCGGATACGGTACCGGCTGCGCTTACTGCGGGTTTTCTGTTCGGTGATTGGGACGTGCTGGTCAATGAGACGAAGCCGCGACAGACGATTCAGATACTTCGAGAGTTGATTATACGCAATTCCAGTCGTTCCCGCAATCTCGTTTCGGCTCGTGTTTCCTCCAGCAATCGCTTCGAGAATTGAGAAATATCGCGTCGGTTCTGTGAGTTCCATCTTAATTCAAGCAGGGAATCCCGGCCTTTAGGTCGGGAGGGAATGCGACACGGTGTTGACCACCCGCTACTCGGTGGTCGGGCCGGAATCCAACTCCCGCTGTGCGTGGAGTAGCATCCCTTTCCACGTTAGACCGTGGCGTTTCTTCGTCTCTTTCAGCGACTCGTACTGTTCCTCGTCTACCTCGAAGTTAATGTGTGGCATGAGTAATTCATGTTCTCCGACACACTTAACTTTGTCTAAGGTTTATCTACGGGTGTGTCTGAGACGGTGACAAAGACGCTACAAGCCACGCTCGCAACGCCCACCACGGGCAAAGAGCAACGCCTACAGCGGCTCTTGGACACCTACCGCGAAGCACTCCACGACGCCTTCGACAACAGGGCGGATACAATGTCTGCCGTCAACGACGTTGTAACGCCCTACGAACTTCCGTACCAAGCCAAAGACGCGCTTAAATCCTACGTCCCGAAACTCCGTTCGACGTACAACGCCGAGGAGTTGGACGACGAGCATCCGCTTCGACTCGTCAATCGGGCCGCGAAGTTCGACTACTCCGACGAGCGCGAACACGGCTTCGTGTGGCAGGTTCCGCAACCCGGACGCGGGACGAATTTCTGGATTCCGCTTCGGGTTAACCCCGAACAGGAATCTCTGTGGTTCGACCTGCTCTCCGAAGACGCGAAGGCGGGCGAGTTGCGGCTACAGCGCCACCGCACGTCGTGGGAGTTGCACGTCACCGTCGAATACCCGGTCGAAGAATCGACCGACCCGGACAACCCGACGTATATTGGCTTCGACGTAGGCGAGAGCGCGTTGATAACGGGCTGTGCCCTCAAACGCGACGTACCACGGAAGCCAATGCTCGTCAGCGGCAGTCGAGCGCGACATCTTCGCAAAGAGATGTTCACCACACTCCGGCGGCTACAGTCGAGAGACGCCACCGAGTGGCGCGTGGACGAACGGTTCGACCACTACCAAAACGCTCTGACGGATATTGTCGAGAAAGCGTCTCGGCAGGCCGTCGAGTATGCCCAACAGTTCGAGAACCCCGTTATCGTTCTCGAAGACCTGTCGTACATCCGTGAGCGGTTGGACTACGGGAAGTTCATGAACCGCCGCCTTCACGCATGGGCGTTCGCCCGGTTACAGGGCCGACTCGAAGACAAAGCGACCGAGGCAGGGATTCGCGTTGAGTACGTCAACGCGGCGTACACCTCGCAGACGTGCCACGCTTGCGGTCGTCTCGGTCGGCGGAGTCAGCAAGCGGAGTTTGTGTGTCCGCACGACGACTGCCACGTATCGGAGTTCCAAGCAGATATTAACGCGGCGGCGAACATCGCCGGTCGCGCTAACCCGTGGGGAGAGAGCGTCCGTTGGGAACCCGGACGCGATGACTCGCCACAGGATGGGAGCGCCTGTGACAGCGCCACAGTCCACCAAGAGACGAGTCCGAGAACCGGACAGATGACGCTCTCGGTGTACTCGGACTGAAACCTACCAAGCCGGATTCCCCTCGTAGGGGAAGCCCCGCCGTTTACGGCGGGGAGGATGTCACCCGGAGCACGTAGTCTGGTTCGTTGTGGAGCGTTCCATCGGTAATCGTACTTTGAAGTATGATACTCTGAAGTATGATACTCTGAAGTATCATCTAAGGCCGCACCCCTCACCAGGAGCGAACTGTGAGGAGTCGAACACACCACACTAACAGAAGGCCCGCCCCAAGCCAACTCATGGACCGGACGGACTTCTTCCTCGGCTTGATCGCCGTGCTGTTGGCCGCACAGGTATACGAGACCGGAGATGGTCACACACCACTATTCATCGTGCTTCCCGTGATGGCGATTCTGTATCTGGGACCGGTGTACCTCGTTGGGGCAGTTCTCATCGAGAACGTTGTCGACAGCTGATCGACAGACAACGCACAACGGCGGCGAAGACGCGAGACGCCACGGAAACGGCGCACAAAACTCAGCGACTGTGTGTCATCGAGAGCACCATCGATACGCCGACGCAATTTCCAAATCACGTTGGGGGACGTAGCTCAGCGGTTAGGGAGCTTCCAGGCGTGCTCAATATCGACGAGGTCAGTTGCATCGGGCAACTTTCTCGCTGGCTGTTCGACGATGTTCATTATTTCATCAGCTCTGAAGACACGGTTTTTGTCGTTACCAGTAATTTCAGAGACAACGCCGTCCGATTCTAATCGTTTCACGGCATTGTTCGCAGTCTGATAGACGACGCCAATTCGGTCACTCGCTTCTGCAACCGTGAAATACGGGTCTTCGAATATGTCTAGTGCAAGATTTCGGACAGACTTTGCAGCATCTGCGTATCGATTTTCGTATGTCCGTCGTGTGTCAATCAGAAGTTTTGCACGAACAAATGCTTCTGCCGCCTGCTCACGAATCCCTCGAAGAAAGAACTGAAGCCATGCGTCCCACTCACCGTCTTCACTCACAGCCAAGAGACGATCTGCATACTCTGTGCGATGCTGTTCAATATACGAACTCAAATACAGAAGTGGGTAGTGCAGTAGTCCATCAGCAATAAGCATTAGTACAACGAGTAATCGGCCAACTCGCCCGTTACCATCTTTAAACGGGTGAATGGTCTCGAATTGATAATGCGCAACCGCGATATCAATAAGCGTTGGCCACGTGCGGTCAGTCTGGATAAACTGTTCGAGGTCGGTCATCAACCGCGAGACCATATCCGGCTTTGGGGGAATAAACCGAACACGGTTTCCAAACCCATGGGGGTTTGACTCTTCGATGACTGTAAACCCAGGGCGAAACTCACCGGGGAGTGGATCATCTCCATCACTCCGTCCGCGTTCTAGTAATTGCTCATGAAGTGATTTCACAAGCTCTGTCGTGAGACTCGTGCGTTCGAATCCAGCAGTCCGAAGATACGAGACAGCACGATCCAATGCTCGGATATAATTTCGTGCTTCTCGGACATCCGCTTCGTGTGAACGGTTTTGGCCACTCTGTATCGTGAGCTGGTTGATATCGTACCGATAGATGTCAGAAACGGTCACGTTTGTTCCTTCGACACGAGAGGACTGCTCAGCTTCTTTGTATACAAATGAACTGAATACTGCTCCGGGGTTGTCAATCTCGCTTCCAAGTCCTTCTAGTCGACCGAGGGCCCACATCGCATTCCCATGTTCTTGAATGACCTCCTCGGAGAGTTCAAACCGTGGAGGGAGCTTGTCTGGGAAATATGCCTTTGGGAGTGCCTGATCTGTCCGGAGGGGCATATATTGTCCTGGTGCATTTGCAGGAAGGTCGTACCCATCTTTCATTGTGGAATGAATGCATCCACGAGGTAAAAAAATTTCGTTAAAATTAAAATATGGTCAATATAGAACACCGCCAATTTTAATTTTCACCGATTATTTTGAATTACTCGGCCATGACGAACTCGAGGGCTTCGTCAACGAGCTCAAATTGATCTCCTCCGCGACTTTAGGCGCGGGAGGAGGCCAAGGCGATTCTGTATCTGGGGCCGGTGTACCTCGTTGGGGCAGTTCTCATCGAGAACGTTGTCGACAGCTGATCCGGAGCACACGGTCCGTCTCGTAGATGCGAGACGCCACGGAAACGGCGTACAAAACTGGAGCAGCGACTGTGTGACGTCGAGAACGCCATCGACATGCCGACACAGGCTTGTCTTTTCCTGTCCACCGATAGATATGACGAAAAAACGGGTCACCATCGAGCTTCCAGAAGCCTTGGTGGCACGCGCGGACGTCGCGGCCGAAGTGACGCACACAAACCGAACGGAGATTCTCATCGAAGCGCTCCGGCAGTATCTCGAACAAAAAGCGTCTGACGAGCAGTTTCGTGAAGCTGTCGTTGAACGCTATCTGGATGGTCAGATTCAGTTTGAGAAGCTTGCCGAAATTATCGGGCGACAGGATGCCGAAGCCGTCCGCGCCTCGAAGGAAGTCCTCGACCGTGGTGAAGCACTCGCAGACAAATTCACAGAGCATTGACAACCTCCGCACCCAGAAGGGTGGGGCTTTCTCCTTGACTATTCGCAACTGATGCATACTGAACAAGTCGTGCGCGAGCAACGATGGGTCCCGTGAATCACAGCCGACGCCCACGACCTACCCCTGCGCAGACGCC
The DNA here is from genome assembly GCF_000730175.1 of Haloferax sp. ATB1. NCBI lineage: Archaea > Methanobacteriati > Methanobacteriota > Halobacteria > Halobacteriales > Haloferacaceae > Haloferax > Haloferax sp. ATB1. The sequence continues at coordinate 52,693 of NZ_JPES01000083.1, forward strand.
GACTCGTTAACGACCGTCTGCTGGATGAGTTGCTTTACGCCTCTGCGAAACCGTTCGGACGCGGAACTGTCTGAGATGTCAAGCTGCTCTCCCAGTTCGGCCAGCGAACACGTCCGCGGAATTTCCAGATACCCACACTCAGATGCAACAACCAACATCTCCCGTTGGGCGTCCGTCAGCGACACGCTGGCTCCGTCTTGGTACGTCTCCTCGTAGAGTCGCTTGACCGAGACGGTGATATCGTGGTCACGACAGAACTCCATGATGTGTCTGAAGGCGTCTCGACTCGGGAACTGGGCGTGACACCGCCAGCCGTTGTTGGTCCCGACCGCACGCTGGAGGACGCCCCCGACCGAGATGAACTCGGGCATGAGACTCGTCTCGTCTCCGATCGGAGTGAAGTCCACTCGGTAGAATCGGCGGTCGCCCGTATTGTCCAAGAGGGTTGGGTTCGTCACTGCGGGGTCGTCAGCCAGCGCCCGCTCGACCGCCGCGAAGTCGTCGCTCCGCACCGAAAAGAGCATCTGCGTCCGGTCGTCTGCACCACGATACGTCTCTTCCCATTCGACCTCAATGTCGGGTATCTCTCGTAACGGCGTGAGCAAGACCGGATGGTCGATCGTGAATTCTGCTATGAGCATTGGTAGCATCCCCCACTAGATGATAAAATGTGATGGTCATAGATAAACACCCGGGAGGCTCAGGCAGGAGAGTGATTGTCTGCTCGCGAGAACAACCAGTCGATGTCAACCTTCGGCGTGCCGTCGTCGCAGCAGGAACCTGATCGCCTCGGGGAGCTGTGCGAGGTTTTAGCAAACGAGCGTCGTCGCCACGTCCTGTACGCTCTCCGTGACGCGGACGACGCGACAGTCGCTGTCGAGCGGCTCGTCCAGTCGCTCGTCGAGCGGACGGGTGACGACGATCGGCACGAGTTGAACTGCATCTACACCACGTTTCGCTGCCGAAACTCGTCAACGCGGGCGTCATCGAACACGACCGCCGGAGTGGGTGTGTCCGGTATCGGCCATCCCCACAGCTCGACCAACTGCTGGAACAGGTGTCGACACTCGAAGAGCGCGACTAGTCGCACTCCAACCCAACAGCCTATCCGAGAACGTCGCCATCCTACTCGTGGGACTGCCGACGGACCTCGTTGATCAACGTCGGGAGAACGATGCTCACACCGAACAGCGCGACGAGTTCGACAAGCCCGTTCCCCAGATACTCTTGTGCTAGGTACCAGGCGGGAAGCCCGAGAACCATGAACACGAGCGCCGTCTTCGTCTCGGTACTCAAGAGTCGATTGCCGGCCATAGTCGTTGTTCAGCGCCCGTGATGGTAAATACGCCCCACGAGTTCTCGATGGGCCGTTCCAACAGCGCTGGCACAGAGAACAAACACGTGCTGACGCAGGCAATTTACGTCACTCACGACCGACGTCATGGGGGGTACTGACTAGATCTACGCCGTGGGCAATAGTGGGTAAGGTATTTCTTGTAGTGGGTTATAGTGGGTACACGATGGAAATCGACGCCCGTGACCTGCGAACCAACGACACCGACGACCGAGGTCGAATTTATCTCGGGACGGAGTACGCGAACAAGCGCGTGACCGTCGCTGTCGTGGAAGTCGAAAACAGCCACCCTGACGAAGACGAACTCGCCGCTGCCTATCAAGAGGCCTCTGAGAGTGCGGTATCGTTGGCCGAAGCGTGGGACGACACGTCGGACGAAGCGTGGCAGGGGCTGGATGAATGAGCGAGGAGACGGACGTTCAACGCGGTGACGTCGTCATCGTCCGATTGGATCCTGCTGAAGGCCACGAGATGAAGAAGACCCGGCCGGCAGTTGTCATCCAGAACGATGTCGGGAACGCAAATTCGAGTACGACTATTGTCGCACCTGCGACAGGCACGTACCGTGGCTACCCGTTCGAAGTACTGGTCGAAGCGGACAACTCACCATTCGAGAAGGATTCGTCAGTCCGGCTTGACCAGATTCGTGTCGTCTCTATCGAAACACGGATTCACTCGGTCGTCGGGAACCTGGCTACTGGAACGATGGAACAAGTTGACGATGCACTCAAACTGAGCCTCGGACTCAATTGAACGGGTGTCCGCTTCGGGCGTTTAATACCTCAACGCTCGGGGTTCCAGCGTTGACGAGACCAGCGGTCTCGTTCGCACACCAGAACGCGCTGCGTTCTGGGGACGCCTTTAGCTGCTTCTCGTGGCTTCTCCCTCCGATTTCCGATACGCACTGCCCATCGGAAGCGAAGGGTTCGTTCGTGACCCAGTCACTGCCGAAGACGCGAACGTCCCGCAAGAACAGATGAAGTCGTGGGGGGAGCGAGCAAACTGTATTGAACAGTCCACACCGAGGATTCGGGGACACGACGAAATTCGTGCTGGCGATGTGAAGCAGTACCGTACCCCACGACTTCATCTGTTTCAGCGCGCTTCAAGCGCTAACACGCCTGCAATCGACGCTTCAGTCTCGATAGGAAGGGACGGCTCTGTTGAACTCCCCTGGGCCTGACAGAATGTGCGTGCTGCATACAGCGGGTCGGATTCCTCCCACGGCTTCAGCCGTGGGCTTCCTCCTCGTAATCATGTGAGTCTCCGTACTCGAAAATAGCCTATTTCAGAATAGCCTATTTTGAATTTGGTTATTCGGCATAGTTAACTGCGTGCGAGGAGAGGTGAGGATCATGGAACGGTTCGTGGATCGGGAAATCGAACTATCTCAGCTGCGAGAGTGCTACGCGTCCGACAGCCCAGAGATGATTGTCATCTTTGGACGGCGTCGTCTCGGAAAGACGCAGCTCGTTCAACACTCACTCAAGGAGAGGGATGATGCCGTCGTATACCAAGCGACGCAGACGACACCACAGGTGCAACTCGACGAATTCGTTGACGCCGCCTCAGGTTCCTTCCCTGGAATTGAACACATCAAACAGAATTGGGAGTCACTACTCGGGTACCTCGTCGAACAGGGAGGAATTGTCGTACTCGACGAATTTCCATATCTCATCGACGCCGACAAGAGCATCCCTTCGGTGATTCAGCGATTGTGGGACCAACGCCTCCAGAACACGAGTGGAACACTCATCCTCGTTGGATCATCGATTAGCATGATGGAGGAAGCAACCCTGTTAGGAAACAGCCCGCTTTACGGGCGATTCACCGAGAAAATCGATCTCCGACAACTCGGATTTGCTGCTGCCCAGGAGTTCTTCCCGGAACACTACACGCCTGAAGACCGGATTTTTGCATGGGGTGTCTTCGGTGGTGTTCCATACTATCTCGATGGCATCGACCTTGAGCACGACCTTGGAACTGTGATTTCTGACTCCCTCCTCTCACAGCAGGGATATCTCCACAACGAACCGGAGTACGTCCTCCGAACTGAGTTAACTGAGCCGAATCGATACTTTGCGATTCTCAAGGCCATCGCTGCAGGGAATACCACGTCAAATGAGATTGCACAGATGGTTGGAATCGACGGAAAGCAGATTTCGACCTACACCCAGAAACTAGAACGCCTTCGGCTCATCGAACGCGAAGTTCCACTCACAGAAGAGAAAGCTCGCTCCCGCCGTGGCCGCTACCGGATTCTCGACCCACTGTTTCGGTTCTGGTTCCGATTTGTCTACGGGAACGAAGACCGATACGAGCGATTGGGCGACGAAGCGTATGAGGCAGTCATCGAGCCCGAACTCCCTGACTTCGTGAGTTCACAGTTTGAAGTCCTCTGCCAGGATGCGCTTCCTGGACTGTATCCGGATAAAACGTTCTTAGATATCGGCCGGTGGTGGTACAAAGAACACGAAGTCGACATCGTCGGTTTCACTACGGAGGGTACGATGGTCGTCGGCGAGTGTAAATTCACGAATGCCCCGCTCGACTACAGTGCGCTTGCGTCACTCGAAGAACACACAGAAGAAATCAGATGGACCCCTGACAGTGGCGGAGAAGTCGACAGAGCGTATGCACTGTTTACTCGGAGCGGGGCGACCCAAACTGTCCGAAAAGCGGTTGCAAAGCGAGATGACGTGCGGCTGTTTGGGTTAACTGACATAACAAACAACGTGTAGTCCGAAAGCCTGCAAGCTAACCACCGTGGGCTCACGGAGAGGAGCACCGCCCGAGTGGGCCACCTCGGGGCCACATGATTCGCGACGCGGAGTCGCTCGTCACCACGGACAGCGTCGAGTGCCGTCCACCCCCGAGGTGCTCGCCGTGTGTATCTGCCGTCGCCCGCTACGGACCCGCAGTTGACACCGTTAGCTCACGAGCCGCGGCCGTTGCCACGGCCCTTTCCACGGCCGTTCTTACGCCCGTTCCCACGCGAGTCGGCACACGACCCCACAGCAACGTCCTCGCTCTCGTCGCTCGTCACGCGGAATATCGCCGTCGTGCCACTGATTTCGTGGCCGACGAAGACGAGCGGGTCGTCAATCGGGCTCTCTTCGGCGGTCGCGAAGTCCAGTCCCTCCGGGCCGAGGTCGCCAGCAGCGCCGGCGGGCGCGTCACCGTCTTCGATGGCCGCTTCGATATCGACCGAGAAGTCCCGGTTGTTGACGTACTCGACGAACGTGGCACACTCGGGGTCGGTGATGTCGTACACCATGACGCCGCCGATGCGTTCGAGGCCGATGAACGCGTAGTACCGGTCGCCGACCTGCCCGATTGTCAGCCCCTCGGGCTCGGGGCCTTTGTTGTCGCTACGACCGTCAGGGTCGTGTTCGTTGTTGTCGTTGTTGAACTGGTCGCCGAACCGCTCGGCGGTGATGTCTTCGAAGTCGCTCCCGCTGTCGAACACTCGCGTGCCATTCGTCGTGAAGATGCTGAACGACCGGCCACCGAAGACGTAGAGCTCCTCGTAGCGCCCGTCGCCGTCGACGTCGCCGAGCGTCGTTGTCACGCCTTTGGCACCGAGATGTTCGGGCTGTTGGAGTTCTGCGACGCTGTCGATCCCCTCGATCTGGTCAAAGTCGAACGCCTCGGGGTCGAGTCGAAGGTCCGAGACCTCGGCTTCCTCGCTGAACGAGTCGTAATCGCGGCTGTCGCCCTCGTTGGCCGTCACGAGGTAGGTCTGGCCGTCGGGGCTGTATGCGCCGATCGCGTCGGGCTGGAGGATGCCGTTGATCGGCCAGTTCCGGATGTTGACCCCGCCGTCCTCGTTGCTCGCGTCGAGTTCGTTCCCCGCCAGGCTGTAGTCCTTGAAGCCCAGCGGCATGAGGTCCGTGATCGTCGCCGTGTCGATATCGATCGCCGCGATCGCGTTGTTCTCCTGCAGCGAGACCCACGCCGTCTTCGAGTCGTCGCTCACGGCCACGTACTCCGGCTCGAAGTCCTGTGATGCACTCGCGTTCGGCCCGAAGATGCGGATGCCTTGCTCTCGGAGCTGGTCTTCCTTGCCGTCGAAGACCGTGAAGTCAGCAGTGCTGACCGTCGGCGCAGCCGCGCCGTCGGACACGTCGACGATGCTGACCGAACCACGGGGGTCGTACGCGTAGTTGTCGGTCGGCTCGCCCTCGTTCGCGACGAGCACTCGCGTTCCGTCGGGGGTGAAGGTGACTTTGTCCGGCAGCGGACCGACCGGGGCCGTCCCTAGGAGGCCGAGCGTCTCAGGGTCGTAGAAGCCAACCTGTCCGGGGTCCTGTGCGACCTCGGCTTCGAGCGCGACGGCGACAACGTCGGCGGACGTCGCGACGCTGTTCGCGGAGCTCACGCCGTCGAGTTCGCTCGCGGCGTCGATCGTGCCGACCTTCTCGGGCGCGGTCGGGTCCGACACGTCCAGTACGTCGACGCCGCCGAGCTCGGCGTTGATCACGAACAGCCGCTGGGTGGGGGCGTGGTAGGCGATGATTTCAGCCCCACCTTCGTCGAACAGCCCCGACTCGTACCGGCCGATCTGTTCTAACGCGACGTTCTCGACGCCCGAAACCCCACCCGCAGTCTCGGAGTCAGCCGCCGCCTGGTCGGTACCCGCGACAGCCGTCCCTGCGAGGAGTCCAAGAACGGTACTTCCCGTGAGACCAAGCACAGCTCGACGCCCGATTTCGCTCGTCTGGTGTGTTCGTTCCACACCCGATGCCCTCGGGCGGACACGTTAAACACTTATAATATATGATACTAGTGCTATGTAGTGAACTGTTGACCACGGAGGTCCTGTTTATCGAATCCCAACATATCGAGACGGCTCCCCTGACAGCCGTCACCGTTGAATCGTTGGGAGTCGCTCTGTTCTGGGTTTTTGCGGTTGCTTTGGCACTTCATCCGGAAGTAACCCGCCAGAGATACCGGGGGTTCCAACAGAACCGTCAACGCTTCGAACCACATGCTGAGGGTGGTCGTTCGCGAGCAACACGGAGGTCTCGCGAACGGCATGAACAGGATGGCGGTGTGCGTTGTTCACCGGCGGACGGCGAGTGGGGCAACCGTGACGATTGCCAGGGGACCCACGGAACTATATTAAGCAGGAACGCGAAGTACCAGCATGCCCAAACCGGATGACTCCTCTGTCGAAACAATCGAATTCGAGGAGATCAAAGACTACCTCGATCAAACCGAGGTCATCTTCGCAGTACTGTTTGGGTCACATGCAAGCGGAACAGCAGACGAGTCATCGGACGTTGATATCGCACTTCTGTTTCCAGACGGACTGTCCGAAGCCGAGCGATTCCGCCGGCGCAACCGTATCGACGCTGACCTACAGGCATACGCAGACGGATTCGTCGACGTAAGCGATATTGAGTCGCTGCCAACACACGTTGCGCACGCTGCGCTCCGAGATGGAGTTCGTCTTGTTGGTGACCAGAAGGACGTTGACACGTACAAGCAGGACGTTGCAGCCGAGTATGACGCAAACGCGAGCGAACGAGACCAAGAACGGCGAGAATTCATCGATCGACTCGCTCGTGGTGACGTCTAGATGGTCGATGCGGAGATTGTCGTTGACAAGCTTCGGTACATCAACGAGTACACCAACGATCTGAAGGAGATGCGGGGCATGTCCAAAGCTGAGTACGTTGACGATCTCATCGTTCAACGAGCGGTTGAGCGGACGTTGATGAACCTCATTCAGTCCTGTATCGATCTCGCTCAGCATATCCGTGCTTCAGAGGGCCTCTCCCCGAGTGGGACTGCAAAAAAACGAGATTGCGTCGCTTGGGAATGCGGGCATACTCTCACCCGACGTCCAAGAACAGATGGAAGAAGCAGTCGGGTTCCGGAATGTTCTCGCCCATGGGTACGGTGATGTGAACCACGACGTCGTTTATGATGTGTTACATGACGACCTCCACTGGTTCGACCAATTCCAGCAGGAAACCGCACAGTGGTTTCAGCATTTTCGAGGTGGAGCCTCCGGCCTCAAGGAGCGAACGGAGTGAGCGAGTAGGCCGGAGAGGAAACCGGTATGGTGCGACACAACCGGCATACTGCGACGACCTGACTCCCAAGCGTTTAAGAACCATCAGCAACTACATCTGAAACATGGAGGTCCGGCGGACCGCACCCGTCAAACTCGTCGTTCCCGACGAGCGACGCGAGGATCTCCACGAATCCGCCCGGCAGTTCCTTTACTGTGCCAACCGTGCTGCTGAGTTCTGTTGGTCCGACCGCTCCTACACCGAGTGCGTCACGGTCAACACGACTACACGGGACGCGCTCTACGACGAACTCCGTGTGGAAACTAATCTCACCGCAAACCTCGTTCAGGAAGCCATCCGACGCGGCGTTGAAGCCGTCGAAAGGATGTGTCGAACGGTGGAAAAACGGGAAGCGAGTGAGTCAACCGGAGTTCACATCGTGGAGTATGCTCTACGACAAGCGGAGCGCTACGTTCTACCGGAACAAAGTCTCGCTATCGACTGTCAACGGCCGTGTTGTGTGTGAGTTTGAACTTCCCTCGGATAGCCCCACACCGTACGAACAGTACGTGCTGTCAGAGGAGTTTGAGTTCCGAGCGAGCACGCTTCAGTACGACGCAGTAGACGACGAGTTCTACTTCCATATCACCACCCGAAAGTACGACTCCGAAAGAGACGGCGAGCCGTCTGAGGTTTCGGCAGATACTGAGCACCAAACAGTCCTCGGTATCGACCTCGGCGTCAGCAGTCTTGCCGTCTCCTCGACGGGACGCTTCTGGCAGGGAGACGACTACGACCACTGGTGCCGCGAGTTCGAGAAACGACGAGGTGAGATGCAACAACGCGGCACGCAAGCCGCACACAACGCCTTGTTGCGCCTCGGAAAGCGAGAGGAAGCATGGCGGAAACAGTACATACACACCGTCGCTAATGAGATAATTACGGAGGCCGTCGAACACGATTGCGACGTGATCGTGTTCGAAGAGTTGACCGACATTCGAGAGCGGCTTCCACAGGCAAAGTGGCACCACATCTGGGCGTTCCGACGTCTGTACGAGTACGTCTCGTACAAGGCCCCGGAACGCGGTGTTTCGGTGGAGCAGGTCGGGTCGAACCACACGTCCCAACGCTGTTCTCGGACGGACTGTGGGTTCACGCACGAGGACAACCGCCACGGAGAGTATTTTGAATGCCTGAAGTGCGGGTACGAAGTGAACGCCGACTACAATGCAGCGAAGAACATCGGCGTGAGGTACGTTCGGAAGGAGACGCACAAACTCCGTTCCTCGCCCAAGTCGGGGAGCGGAGACGCACCAGTAGACGTGCGTGTGAATGGTGGGATGTTGAACGGTGAGAGTCACCAGCCTCTTGCTGGCGACTGATCGCCGGGAGTCCACATCAAAGCCCTACCCTCAAGGACCGAGGCGCGGAGCGCCGAGGGAGTAGGGTGGGGTAGTTTACTTGTGGATACACGCCGGAGTGATGCCGCGCCGGCGACAGCCCGGGGCATCCGATTCGTGTGGAGAATCTAACACGACGATGAACCGAACGAGGACGCACCCAACCGCCAGCCATCCACGACCACGCCGACGCTACCACGCCGCCCACCGCGATACACCCCTGCCGATATACCCGGCTGATTCTACACCCCTGATGTCGAGGGTGAACCGGGATACACGCGCTACACCCCCGACATGCAGGGGTGTACATGGACGCCGATTCTCCGCAAGGGTGTACTCGATTCGCATCGATTCGTGACGCATCCGGGCCGCCATCGACGCCGGCTGTGTGGCTCTCGTCGCCCCACCCAATTCCGGCCTGCAGCCGTCTCACACGTCTCTGGGCGCGTTTGTGGATTCACGGTCGGCCCTGCAAATGCTGTCTCGACGGCCGGTTGTCGTCGCTCGAACGGGGTCGAAAATCGTCGCTTCCCCGGTACACCCGCTCGTAGATGGGGTGTACCGACCGATTTCGAAACCGGAAATTCGCCTCGAAGTGGCGTTTCGATGCAGACGCGACGCGCGTCGACGACAGTCCACAGTCTCTCGTCTGTCGCCGTCTGAACGCTCAGTTCGGCCCGTTCGACCTGAAATGGGGGTTCGTCGAGAGGGCCCGAATATGGCCGCGATTGCCGGCCGACTGTGGGTGCCAAGCGACGACGGCCGAAGAGGGCACGTTGTTGCGGGAGTTGGCGTGGGTGTACGCTGACTCGCCCCACCAACGGGAGTGGATTTTTCCGACTCGAACTGAAGACGGAGAATATGGTTCCCGTACAGTCGATACTCAAGGGACTCATCGGCCTGCTGTTTGTGTTGTTCCTGGTCGCCGGCCCTATCCTCCTGTACATCCTGGTCCGGAGCGAGGGACTCCTCGGTGACCCACCCGGTCGGGGTCTCCAGTAACACCCCCGACGAGACGGCGCGGACTTATTTCCCCACTCGACTCGACACACGAGTACGGAATGGCCGACACCCACGCACTCGGCGAGACGAGCAAACGACTCGGGACGTACGCGCTCATCGCCGTCGTTCTCGGTGCGCCCTTCGGTCCGTTTTGGTACGTCGAGTCGACGGTGGGCCGGCAGGCCTCACTCGTACACATCGGCGGCGCACTCGTCGCCGGGTCTGTCGTCCTCCTGTGTGGACTCGTCGTCCTCGAACGCTACGCCGGAGTCCGTGCGAAGGCCCTCGCGTCGTTCGATGGGTTCTTCCTTGGCCTCAACGCGGGCGTCCTGTACGGGGAGTGGCTCGGTCTCTTGGGGAACGCAGTGGCGTTTTCCGGACTCGCCGGGGCACTCGTGTGGTCGCTCGGCTTCCTCGAGATTCACGACCGGATTCGGTGAGTCGTTCGCCCGGTCGGCGTGTCTCGACGGCAGCGTCGTCGGCAGACGAGTTTCAGCCGCCCTCGATTTTACGACAGTCTGCTAGAGATACACTTACAGTTCGCAGGTCCGTTCCGAGAACATGATTCCTCACGGACGGGACCCACACCAGTTGCTGGACCAAGCACCGCTGTTGGATGCGGCCCGCGATGGGCCGCTCGACCGGTCGACGCTCCAAGATGAACTCGACATCTCGCGTGCCACGGCCTATCGGTGGACGTCCGCGCTCACGGACGGCCAGTTACTCGAACAGACGGCGGCGGGCTACCAGACGACGGGCGCGGGCTGTGCCGTCGCCGACGCTGTCTCTCGATTCGAGCGCACCATCGCGGCGGCCGACTGGTTAGAACCTCTGCTCGCTCAGATTTCAGCGCCGGAGTTCACGCGTCACGTCCATCTGTTCGCCGACGCCGACCTCCACGTCGCCACGCCGCAGAACCCGAACGCGCCCATCGAACCGTGGCTCGAACAGTTCGCGTCGTTCGACCGCTCGCGGAGTCTGGTCGTCGCCGGCTGCCCGCCGAAGGTCACAGAACAGGGTATCGAGCACGCCCGAAACGACGTGGACTTCGAGGCTATCTGTACGCCGCTGGCGCTCGAAGCGGACCGAAACGCCTCGAAGAACGCGTTCGACACCATCGCGTCGGCTGACGCGCCCGCGTTGTACACCCACCCTGGACTGCCGTTCACGATGGGCATCATCGACGACGTGGTCATCGTCGGCGGCTTCGACGACGAGACAGCCCTCCCGATTGCCTCCGTCACGACCGACGATCCCGAGGCTCGCGAGTGGGCCGTGGACCTTTATCGGCGCTACAAGCGCGAAGCGGACAGGCTCGACGTGACGCAGATGAGCACCGGGCTGTAGCCACTCCACGCGCGAAACCTGTATGCCGCGTGAACAGTGTCTCACGAACTGAGACGCCGTCTCAGGGAATGACTATAATCCTGATCTGTCCGTCGAACGAGATATGGAACGGACAGGGCAGACCGAACCGGGCAACGGGGAACGACTGCACGGGCGACAAGGCAACTGGGCCGCCGGAGAATCACCGCCGACCGACTCCTACGACGTCGTCGTCGGCGGCTCCGGGATGTCGGCGTCCCTCACGGCCATGATTCTGGGAAAACGCGGCCTCGACGTGGTGATGCTCGAAGCCGGGTCGCATCCACGGTTCGCCGTCGGCGAAGCGATGCTCCCGCAGAGTTCGATGTGGATGTGGATTCTCGGGGAGTATCACGGCATTCCGGAGATTCAGTACCTCAGCGACACGAACGACATCGTCGACAACGTCACGTCGTCGTGCGGTATCAAACACTCCATCGGCTTCGCGTACCACGAGCCAGGCCAGTCGGTCGCGACGGACCACAGCCACCAGTTGATACCGCCGAGCCTGCCGTTCTACAGCGAAAGTCACCTCCTGCGTTCGGAGGTCGACCAGTATCTGGTCGCGGCCGCCGAGCGGTACGGCGTGGAATACCTCGACGAGACCGAAATCACCGGCGTGGACATCGGGCACGACGAGGTGGCCGTGACGACCGACCGCGGTCGTCATCGAGGCGGCGTTCTACGTCGACGGCACCGGCGGGAACTCCGTCCTCGCCGACGAGATGGGGTATCGCGAGGACGCCCCGGAGTTGGAGACGGATTCGCGCGCCATCTTCACGCACGTCGAAGGGCTCGCTCCGTTCGACGAGCTACTCGACGAGGCTGCCCGCCCCGGACAGTCCAACCGCCTCCACGACGGGACGCTCCACCACGTGTTCGACGGGGGCTGGATGTGGATTATCCCCTTCGACAACTTCGAGCGCTCCGAGACGAACAAAGCGAGCGTCGGGTTGGTGCTCGACCGGACGCAGTACCCCACAGACGAGTCGGTCAGCGCCGAGCGAGAGGCTCGCCGAATCATCGCTGAGTTCCCCGACATCGAGCGCCATCTCGAGTCGGCGACGCCGGTGCGACCGTGGGTCCGGACGGGGAGACTCCAGCGGACCGCCAACCAGTCCGCGGGGCACCGCCACTACCTGACGAACAACACCTACGGCTTCGTCGACCCGCTGTACGCGGTCGGGCTCGTGAACACTCTCGAATCCGTCTTCGTGTCGACCAACCTGCTGCTGGACGCGTTCGAAGACGGCGAGTTCTCGGCGACGCGCTTCGCGCCCATCGACGAGATGCACCGTCGCCAACTCGCGACCAACGACCGGGTCATCAGCAACGCGTACAAGTCGATGGGTGACTTCCGGTTGTGGAACGCGTGGACGCAGATGTGGCTGGGGCAGGTCCTGTTTCACGACCTGTATCTCCAGCGGCATTGCTTCACCTACCTCGCGTCGGGACAGCCCACCGAGTTCGACTCGCTTCTCGAAGAACCGACGCCGGGCGATGGCGCGCCGTTCGTGCCGCAGAAAGCCGAGATACACCGACGGATGGGCGAGATACTAGACGCCTACCGGGCGGGCGACGCGAGCGTTGACGAGGCCGCCGGCCTGCTGTTCGCGGAACTGCGGCGAGCGGACTGGCTCCCGAAGCACGTCTACGACTGGGGCGACGAGCGGGCGCGACACGTCGACTTCTCCGACCCCGAGCTCGTGGGAAAACTCATTCAGTGGGGAAAGACCGAGTCACCCGAACAGCTTCGCGCGGAACTGTTCGATTTCCCCGTCCCCGAGATGGCCTAACGAGTGACCACTTCGTATTCGCAGACTGAGATAACGACGTTTGTTCGGACGGACGCTCGGCGTCGACGACGGCCAACCCGTTCAGCGAGCGGGTTGGTCGTGTTCGGAACGACCGAACAAATTCAACGCTGCACACAGTACTGTGTCGCAGCATGCCACCGAGAATGCGTTCGCTCGACGAAGCAAGCGATGAGCGTCTGCGGGGACGCGAACGCCCACACAACCGCCGCGAGCGACCCAATCACGACTGATGCTGCTCTTGCTACTCGGTGGTGCGTGCCTCGTCGCACCGCTCTGTGCGGCCGCCGTCGCATTCCACGCCGGCCGTCGCGGTCGACCGTCTCGACTCCGTCGACGCTGGGCGTTCCTCGTCGGCGGTGTAAGCGTCGTCGGCTTCCTCGTTCCGCACCTGTTCGCCGACTCGGTGCAGTACCTGTACTTCGAGGTGCTCAAACCCCGCCCGATCGCCGTCACGCCGTACGAGCTTCTCGTGGTGAATCTCGGAACTGGACTGGTGTTCAGTATGGGCGCAGTCGGGTGCTACGTCGTCGCCTCGGAGATTCGGCGGCCCGACACAACGTCTCCGTGAGCCACCAGTCTCCCCCACTTCAGCTGCTCACTTCTCGTCATCAGACCCAGGAAGCCGTCGAACGGCCTTTTCCCACCTGTCGCGGGCGGCTTGCCCGGGATCCGCAAACGGGTCATACGTGATGTCTTCCGCGGTTCCGAGCTGGTTGCCCCCGTCTCGTCCGGCCGCACGCCGCCAGAGGGCGACCACCGACGCGAGCATGACCACGATGAACAGTCCGCCCAAGAGGACATTGACCGGGTATTCGAGTGCAGGCACGACGAACACGAGGACCAACGCGAGCGCGGTCAGCTGGAATGCGTACAGCAGGTAACTGAGCCACGTCCCAGTGAGTTCGAGCGTCCGACCCATCTGTCGGCTGCATCGACCCACTCCGACAAAGGATTTCGCCTGAAATAGGTGGTTCGTGTGAACTCCGAGGGTCGCCGTCGACGAGCAATCGAAGCACGTCGTCGGCCGCGTGGAGCCTGACTATCGTCGTGTCGTCACCGAGTGTGACGGGAAGGCAGATAGTTATACGCTGTTTCGTGTTGTCGGACACGATCTGATTCTGCGCAACGACTTATGATAACTGGTGGCCAGTTTCTGCACATACTGATCGCGTGCTAGTGCGTCGTCGAACGAAAGCGACGGACGTGCGACGCATTCGCCGAGTGAGGCGCAACTAGTGCGCGCCGCGACTATCTTTGATGGTTTTTCACGGCCTGTCGCGGCCGAAATAAACATATGCGGTCGGGCAAGTGTACTAGCACGGATGCCGACGCGAGAGCACATCGACCAGAAGCCCACGAGCGAGCAGCGAAGCGAACTCGCTGCGCAGGACACCCGCGACGACGACGACCGCGTCGCAACGACACCCAACGGCGCGTACACCGGCGGCTACGCGTACCACGAACTCGACGACGACGGCGAGATCGTCTGCGGCGGCCACAGCGACGGCCGGTTCGTCGAGGTCACACGCGCCGAGGCCAAGCGAACGGGCAAGACGCCTGCGGGAAGTGCGAGTGGATTCTCGGCCTGAAGCGGGACTGAAACAGCGATCTCTCGGGCGACGACGAACTAGATTCATTTCTCGACATTGTCAACTTCGACCGAGAGATTCATCACAATCACCTGCAAACCAACCGGGTATGACCTACGAAAACCTGGATTCAGACCTGATCAACGCCCTGTTGAAAGACGGACGGCGCAGTCTGCGGAGCCTCGCCGAAGAACTCGACGTGTCGGTGACGACCGTCTCGAACCACCTGCGAGACCTCGAAGACGAGGGCATCATCGAGGGCTACACGCCGCGTCTCGATTACGACGCGCTCGGCTACGACGTGACCGCGGTCATGCACCTCAAAGTCGAAGGGAGCGCGCTCACGGACGTGACCGAACTCCTCGCCGCCGAACCGCAGATGGTCTCTGTGTACGAGGTCACCGGCGACTACGACGTCCTCGCGGTCGGCAAGTTCAAAAACACAGACGACATGAACCGCCAGATCAAGGCGCTTCTGAACGAAGCGCCGATTCGCGAGTCGAACACGAGTGTCGTCCTCAACGCAGTCTCCGAAAACGAGCAGTTCGACCTCGACGCCGGCGACGCGTAGGCTCAGTCGACCCGAAAGTCGAAGCGCGCCCCGCCGTCGGTGCCCTCCGAGACCCGCACTTCCCAGCCGTGTGCGGCCGCGACCTGCGAAACGATGTTCAGGCCGAAGCCGGTGCCCTCGGGAGACGTGGTGTAGCCGGCTTCGAAGACGGTGTCGCGGTCGTCCTCGGGGATGCCCGGGGCCGTTGTCTGCGACGAAAAAGCCACGGTCAGTCCCGCCGATGGTGACGGTCACGTCCCCGTCGTCGCCGGAACCGTGCTCGATGGCGTTCCGAAACAGATTTTCGAGGAGTTGCTGGAGCTGGTCGCGGTCGGCGTCAACGACGGCGTCGGTCTCGACGGTCAGCGTCGCACCGTCGGTGACGACGTTCTGCCAGCACGCCCGCGCGAGATCGGCCAGCCCGACCGGTTCGACCTCCATGCGT
>NZ_JPES01000084.1:0-35333 GCF_000730175.1 Haloferax sp. ATB1
ACCCGCGACCGGGTCGCGGGCACGCTCTCTGTCGCCGACGCGCTCGACGGCGAGGCGTCGTTCGACCCCGGGCTCTTGGCTCGCGCGAACCGCGGCATCCTCTACGTTGACGAGGTGAACCTCCTCGACGACCACCTCGTCGACCTGCTTTTGGACGCGGCCGCGAGCGGCGTCAACCGCGTCGAGCGCGACGGAGTGAGCGTCGAACACCCCGCCGAGTTCACCCTCGTCGGGACGATGAATCCCGAGGAGGGCGACCTCCGCCCCCAACTTCGCGACCGCTTCGCCCTCCAGGCGACCGTCGTCGGGAGCCGCGACATCGACGACCGCGTGGAGATTATCGACCGGGCGCTGGCGGGCGGCGACGACCCGGAGACGGTCGCCGACGCCCACCGCGAGGAGACCGCGGCGCTCGAAACCGTGCTTCGCGAGGCGACGGACCGCCTCGACTCGGTCGCCCTCCCGGTCGAGTTCAAGCGCGACATCGCCGAACTCTGCGTCGACGCCGGCGTCGAGGGCCACCGCGCCGACATCGCCATCGCCCGCACGGCCCGTACCCTCGCGGCGCTCGACGGCCGGACGAAAGTCCTCGAAAGCGACGTGCGCGAGGCGGCCGCGCTTGCGCTCCCCCACCGACTGCAGAGTCGTCCGTTCGACGACGACCCGGACGTCGATGACGTGCTCGACGACCACTTCGACGGGGAAGACGACCGGGACGACGCCGGGGACGGCGAAGAGGGTGAGAGCGGAAACGATGGAGATGGCGGGAACGGTCAAGACGGCGGCGGCGAGGAAGCCGGTTCCGACTCCGGTGAGGACGACGAAGCCACGGGAGAGGCCCCCGGCCCCGATACCGGGGATGACGACACCAGCGGCGACGACCGAGGTGGAGAAGTCGGCGGAGCCGACGAGAGCGCCCCCGAAGACGGCGATTCGGAAGAGGGGACTTCCGAGGACGGCGATACCGATGACTCCGGAGACGGTGCCGACGAAGCCACGCCGCTCCTGCCCGGACAGAATCGGGCCGCCATCGGCGACTCTGAGCGCCCGCCAGTCGAGGACTCGCCCCTCGACGCGGAGACGCCCGGCGACGGGAGCCGTGCCGCAGTTCGGGAGTCGCGGCAGGGGCGAGGCTCGCGGGTGCGGACCGAACCGGCGACCGAGACCGACGACATCGAC
The DNA here is from genome assembly GCF_000730175.1 of Haloferax sp. ATB1. Classification (NCBI taxonomy): domain Archaea; kingdom Methanobacteriati; phylum Methanobacteriota; class Halobacteria; order Halobacteriales; family Haloferacaceae; genus Haloferax; species Haloferax sp. ATB1. The sequence goes on from NZ_JPES01000084.1 coordinate 1,180, forward strand.
GTTCCCGCCTCGGTCCGGGCCGCGGCCTCGGCCGGGCGCTCCCACGTCACCCGGTCGGACCTCAGAACCGCGGTCGCCCGCGGATCGGCCGAGACGCTCGTCGTGTTCGTCGTGGACGCGAGCGCGTCGATGCGCGCCGCGATGCGGCGGGCGAAGGGAACCGTGCTGTCGCTCCTCGAAGACGCCTACGAACAGCGCGACGAGGTCGCCTTCGTCGCGGTCGCGGGCGACGACGCCGAGGTGTTGCTCCCGCCGACCGACAGCGTGACGCTGGCGGCGCGGCACCTGAAGGAACTCCCGACGGGCGACAGGACGCCGCTTCCGTCCGGGTTGGACGCCGCCAGTCGGGTCATCGACCGATCGGACGCCGACGCCGCGCTCGTCGTCGTCGTCACCGACGGCCGGGCCAACGTCGCGGACGGGAGTCCGACCGGGCAGACTCGGTCGGCGGCGCGGAACCTCGCTACCGCGGACGCCTCGGTCGTCGTCGTCGACGCCGGCGACGACGGTATCGGCGTGACCGACATCCTCGTCTCCGAGACGGGCGCGCGGCGCATCCCGCTGTCCGACCTGTCGGCCGAGCGTGTCGCCGAAGCCGCGCGCTCCGTGGACGGGCAGTAGTCGGGGGTCGGTCGTCTCTTTTGGCATGGTGTGTTCCTATCGAATCGGTCGCGTGCGGAGTCGGTACGCCCCGCGCGTGACGCCCTCGTCGTGGTACTCGACTGGTTCTTCGACCACCGTGAGGATGCCTCCACCCGCGGCGATGGCGGTCGGGATGCCGGGGAGTCCCATCGTTTCGACGTGCCCCGCGTCGGGGGCGAAAACGTGGACGCCGTGGCGCTCGGCCTCTCGCTCCCGGAAGTGCTGGGCGGACGGCACGAACACCCGCGAGTCGGTAGTGACGGCCGCCCGTGCGAATCCGCCGGTGTCGCGGGTCCACAGGCGGTCACCCCCGTCGACCGAGACGCCGACCGCGGTGTGTTCGTCGGGATGTCGCGCGTCCGGGTCGCGGGTCGATTCGGCGAACGTGTTCCCCGTGACGAAGACGGCGGTTCCGTCGGCGACGCAGACGTGGGTCGGATAGGCGTAGACGGTCTCGTCGCCGACGCGGCGCTCGGTCGCGAGGTCGAGTTGCCACCGCGTCTCCCCGTCGAAATCGAGGAGATAGCCGCGTTTGTCGCCGTGGCTGGCGACGGCCAGCGTGTCGCCCGCGAACGCCACGTCGCCGACGCGTCGGTCCCCGTCGGTACCGGGGTCCCACGACGCGACCCGCGCTCCGGTGTGAGCGTCGAGGAGAACGAGGCCGTCCTGTTCGGGATTCGGACAGCGGTTGTACGCGACGGCGACGCGGGCCCCGTCGGCAGCGACCGCGATGGGCGACGCGTGGACGCGTCTGCGCCACGCGAGTCGCCCGTCCCGGTCGAATCCGAGGACGACGCTTCGCCAGCGTCGCTCCTCGCCGTCCCGCTCGTAGCGCCGGGCGACGACGACGACCCTGTCGCCCGTCACCGCGAGGTCGACGACGTACGGTCGGAAGAACAGCGAGTCCTTCGTCGCCGTGCCCACGTCGTCGGCCGTCGCGTACGTCCAGCGGGCGGCGCCCGTCTCGGCGTCGAGGACGCGAACCAGTCCGTCGCCGCCGCGCTCGCCGACGACGAGGAAGTCGTCAGTGGCGGCCATCGACACCACGGAGTGCTCGCTGTGCGCTTGCCAGCGTTCGCCGGCATCGGACGCGGAGTCAGCAGCAGCCTCCAGCGCGATGACGCGGCCGTCCGCGGTCCCGACGAAGACGGCGTCGCCGGTCGCTTCGACCGCGGAGCGCGCCCAGTTGTGGCGGCTGCTCGCGGCCTCGATTTCCCCGAGGTCGCGGCGGGCCGTGAGTGGGGACGGTGCCATCGAGATTCAGTCCTCGACGGGGAAGGCGTCGTGGAGCGTGTGGTGCGCCTCTCCGAGGTCGTCGAGGAACGCATCGGCTCCCTCGCGGATGCGTCGAAGCGACCGCTCGGCGTCGCGGACGGCGACGAGTCGTCCCCGAAGGTAGCCCGATTGCGGGTCGTCGTCGTCGATTCGCGTCGCCTCCGCTTCGAGGTCGACGAGCGCGGCGTCGAGGTGCCGCTGGGCCTCGTCGAGCGTGGTCGCGTTCGCGAGCGCCTGAATCGGGCCGGGGTCGGCGTCGCCGAGGTAGTCTTCGAGTTCGGCTTCGGCGTGTCGCTTCGCGTGTTCGTCGGTCGTTCCGGTGATGTTCAGGAGCGCCAGTCGGAGCGCTTCGAGTTCTGCGCAGGCCATGATTAGAGTGATTGGTGGACGAGGTTCGAGACGATGCGGTCCCGTTCGAGATGGGACGAGACGATGCGGTCGGTGTCGTCGGGCGTCACGCCGCCGTACCAGACGCTGTCGGGGTAGACGGCGACGATTGGGCCGTCGCCGCACTGGCCGAGACACGAACTCCGCGAGACGTGCACGTCGCAGTCGTCGGCGTCGCGAACGCCCTGTCTAAGTTGTTCGAGGACGGTCGCCGCGCCGCTCGCGGCGCAGGTCTGGTTCGTGCACACCGCGACGTGTTTCTCGGGGGCGTCGTGGGCGTGCGGGTCGTCGTCCACGTCGCTTCGGTCGGCGTGTTCGGCCTGATGGACGAGCGAGCGGAGCATCGCGCGAGCGCCGCCCTCGTCGTCCTCGTAGCCGGCGAGTTCGACCTTGTACTTGCAGGTGTCGCAGGACATCTCGACGCTCCCCGAGCGCGCTTCTCGGTAGCGGTCGGCGAGCGTCTCGACCACTCGGTCGTCCGTGCCGAGCGGCCCCGACGCGCCGGCGTCGACGTAGGGGTACTCCTCGTCGAACGTCTCGGCTTTGTCCACGATTCGCCCCGTCAGCACGCCGTCGCCGAGCATGTACGGGAGGACGACGACCGCGTCCGGGCGGTCCTTGGCGACGGTGTGAAGCGTCTCCTCCAACCGGGGCGTGGTGACGCCGATGAACGCCGATTCGACGCGGGTGAACCCGCGGCCCTCGTACAGCAGGCGTGCCAGTTTGTGCACGTCACCGTTCGAGTCGGGGTCGCTTGACCCGCGAGCGCAGAGCACGACCGCTACGTCGTCGTCCTCGCGGTCGACGCCGAGGTCGGACTCGACCGCCTGCACTCGCTCGTCTAACAGGTCCACGAGCGAGGGGTGGATGCCGAGGTGGGAGCCGAACCGGAACTCGGTGTCGTCGTGGGTCGCGCGGGCCCGCTGGACCGCCAGCGGCACGTCGTTTTTGACGTGGCTCGCGGCGAACAGCGAGAGGGGGACGACGGTCATCGTCCGGCAGGTCGGTGCCATCGACTCGATTGCGTCGTCTATCGAGGGTTCGGCGAGTTCGATGTACGCCGCGTCAACCGGAACCGACAGCCTCGACTCCAACTTCGCGGCGAGCGTCCGAACCTGCTCGTTGGACTCCTCGCGGCGCGAACCGTGGCCGACGAGGAGCACCGCGTCGTCGTCGAGCGCCGGGTCGGGCCGTTCGAGGCTCATGCGTTCTCGGCCTCTTCGAGGCTGCGGACGAGCTTTCGACGCCGCGTCGGCGCGAACAGGCTCGTCTCGTCGCTGCCCTCGTAGACCCACTCGCCGAAGCCGGCGGCCGCGTCGTCGTCGATGCCGAACCAGTAGCCACCCGACGAGGTTTCTTGAATCTCGCCGGTCGGCGCGTCGACCGGACAGGCGTCGAGCAGTCGGTCCACGGTGTCGAGGAGCGCCCGGTCGTCGTGGACGAACGAGATGCCGACCGTCCCCGACGAGGACTTGAAACAGACCGTCCCGCAGGATTCGAGGAGTCCCCGAAGGAGCTGTTTTCGCCGGTCGTCGAACACGTCGAAGCGGTAGCCGCCGTCGTCGTCGCCGACGGGAAGACCGAACGCGGCGCTCGCACTTCTGACCACGTCGCCTTCGACCATGACGTGGTACTCGTCTTTGACGCGGGTGACGGCGGTGTTGTGGGCGTACTCTCGCTCCGTCTCCCGGCGGTCGATTTCGCCGCCGCCGGCGATAACCGCGAGGCGGTTCGCACAGGTCTCGTCGTTCGTCAGCGCCGTGAACTGTCCCGGCTCGACCGCTCCGCCGCCGGCGACGTGGCCCCAGAGATAGGCCGTCTCGGGCGCGCACTTCAGGAGGTCGTCCGCAGGGGCGACGCCGGCGTCGCTCACGCGTCCACCTCCCGGACCGAAATCGCGCCCGGCGGACAGGCCTTGGGCCGCGAGCGTCGCGTCGTCGTCGTCCGCTTCGGCATCACCTTCGAGCAGGGCGACGACGCACCCGTCCGTCTGCTCGACGCTCACGACGCCGGCCGCCTCGGGGTCGATTGTGGCGAGTCCGTCGTCGTCCTCGACGAACCGGCCGTCGCGGGCGAGACAGGCGAAGATGCCGTCGCAGGCGTCTCGGTCGATTTCGATTTCGAACATCTCAGTACTCGTATTTCTGCTCGTAGCCCCGCGGCGTCACCATCCGACCGTCCCAGACGTACGTCTCCTCGTTGCCGACCAGCAGCGTCGTCGTCATGTCCACGAGGTCGGTCTCGCCGAGTTCGGGCAGGTCGCCGAGTTCGACGATTTCGACTTCCTCGTCGTCGCGGCCCGCGCCGTGGACGACGCCGACCGGCGTGTCGGGCGCACGGTGTTCGAGGAGAATCTCGCAGCACTTCTCGTAGTTCGACCGGCGCTTGCGGCTCCACGGGTTGTAGATGGCGATGGTGAACCCCTCCTTGGCGGCCGCGTGGAGGCGCGACTCGATGGTCGGCATCGAGGTCAGGTGGTCCGAGAGGCTGATGGTCACGGTGTCGTTGACGAGCGGCGCGCCCAGCCGGGCCGCACAGGACTGCGCCGCCGGGACGCCCGCGACCACGTCGAAGTCGACCATGCTCGCGGTCGCGCCCTTCGATTCGAGGATTTCGAGCGCGAGGCCGGCCAGCGCGTAGACGTTGGGGTCGCCGCTCCCGACGATGGCCACGTCGTTGCCGGCGAGGGTCCGGTCGACCGCCTCCTCGGTCCGGGAGACCTCGCCGCACATCGGCGTCGAGTAGATGTCCTCGGCGTCCTCGACGATGTCGTCGGGGAGGAGTTCGATGTAGGTCGTGTAACCGACGATATGGTCGGCCTCGCGGAGCGTGTCTTTCGCCAGCGTGGTCATCTCGCTCGCGCGACCGGGACCGAGGCCGACGGCGACGAGTTGCCCCGGTTCGCCGTCGAAGTCCTCGACAGTCGCTTCGACCTTCTCGGCGGTCTGTTCTTTCTTCGACCCGCTCGAACTGCCGCCGCACTTCGAAGCCGAGCCGTCGTCGGGCTTCGAGGACGACGCGCCACACTTCGATTCTGCGTCGGCCGAGTCGGTCGATTCCGCCGTCGCTCCGCCGCACTTCGATTCGGTTGTCGTGTCTGATTCGCTCATGGATTAGAAGTCGTCGACGTCGCGCCCGCCGCGGGGCGTGACGAGGTACGTTTCGTAGTCGTTGCTCCAGGGTTCGGTCTCGTGGGTGCCGATGAGAATCGAGGTCCCCATCCCGCCCACGTCGTCGTCGTGGGTCTTCGCGTCACCGAGGGTCGTAATCGAGAACGTCTCGTCGTCCAGATTTCGCCCGGCCTCGCCCCGACCGGCGTCGTTGAAGATGCCGACCGGCACGTCGTCGGCCCGCTCCTCGCGGACCACGTCGATGGCGCGTTCGTAGTTGCGCCAGCAGTTGTACAGGACGATGACGAAGCCGCTGATGGCGGCCGCGCGCAGTTTCTCCTCGATTTCGTCCCAGCCGCGCCACTTGTCGGACAGCGAGACCGTACAGAAGTCGTTCGACAGCGGCGCGCCCATCATGGCCGCGCCGCCGAGCGCCGCGGTGACGCCGGGGACGATTTCGATTGGCACGTCGGTCGCTTCGTCCGTCTCCGCCATCGTGAACACGAGGTCGGACTTCCCGTAGACGTTCGGGTCGCCGCCGGAGACGTGGACTACGTCCTCGCCGTCGCGGACGCGCTCGAACGCCTCGCGGGTCAGTTCGACCTGCTTTCCCATCGACGAGCGGACGACCTCCGGCCCCTCGTCGCTCTCTTCCGGCGGGAGGGTTCCGTCGTCGCGGAGGAACTCCTGATAGAGGTTCGAAGCGACCACGCAGTCCGAGGTCGAGACGAGTTCCTTCGCTCGCTTCGTCATGTGGTCGGGGAGACCGGGACCGATGCCGACGACGTAGAGGGTTCCGTAGTCGTCTGGGTACTCGTCACGGTTGCGGTCGCGGTCGCTGGAGCCGGACGCCGGTTCGGTCTGCTCGCCGCCGTCGCTCATCGTCCCACCGCCACGGTCACGGCGTCGTCGTAGCGCCGCTTTTTGACGACCAGTTCGTGGTCGCGGCCGCCGGCGATGGCGCTCGCCTCGGCGATGCCGGGCCAGCCGATGAGTTCCTTCGACCGCGAGGGCGTCGGCCCCTCGAACTCGGTGAGGGTCTCTTTTTCGAAGTAGACGACGCCCGCGCCGATTTCCTCGGCGGCGTCGAGCATGCCGGGTTCGTCCGCCTTTCGCGTGCCGGTGGCGACGAACTCCACGTCGTCCCAGTCGCGGTCGGCGTCGTCGAGCGCGCGCTCCCACGCCGTCAGGAACTGCGCTTTCTTCGCGCCGGAGACGCTGCCCGTCCCGAGGACGACGCCGTCGTCGCCGTTGCGCTTCAGGACCGTCACGTCGTCGCCGACGAGCACCGCCTTCGGACCGTCGAGTCGGGCGACGGGACCGAGTTCGTCGTTGAGGACGGCGAGGTTCGTCGCCACGGTCGAATCGCCGTTGACGACGTGGGAATCGAGCGCCTTCGCCTTGCTCTCGACGCCCTGCTTGCCCGCGGCCTCCGAAGCGGTCGTCATCGCCGGAACGGCCCCGAGTTTCGAGAGGTCGTGGGCGACCTGATTCGCGCCGTGGTGGCCGCCGGTGAGCGGAATCGCCCACGTCAGTTCCTCGTCGACGACGACGACCGCCGGGTCCTCCCACTTGTCGTCGAGGAGGCCGGCGGTTTTCCGCATGGCGATGCCGCTGGCCATCAGGCCGACGAAGCAATCGTACTCGCCCCAGTGGTCGGCGAACACGTCGCCGTGGTAGGTGAGTATGTCTATCCGGTCGTAGTCGTCCGCGAGGTCGCGTTTGATTTCCTCCGCCGTGTCGAGTTTTCGTTCGAAGCTGACGATGGCGATTTCGTCGGCGACCTCGCCGTCGCTGTCGGGAGTGCTACAGTGGCCGCTTCCGGAGTCGGTGTCGGAGTTAGAGTCTGCGTCGCTCATTGCGCATCACGCTCCTGCGGGTCGGAATCGGAATCGGAATCAGAATTGGGGTCGTCGTTCGGTGCATCGCCGCCGCGGGCCCAGTCGCCGTAGAGGAATGACCGCTCGTAGTCCGAGCCGTTCACCGCCTCGCCGATGATGACGAGCGCCGAGGCGCGGTAGCCCGCGTCTTCGACCCGCTCGCCGATGGTCTCGATGGTGCCCTCGATGACGTCTTCGTCCGGCCACGAGGCGTGGTAGACGACCGCGACGGGCGTGTCGGGGTCGTGACCCTCGTCCAGTAGGCGGTCCATCGTCTCGGCGACAGCGTGGGTGCCGAGGTAGATGCAGACCGTCGTGTCGCCGAAGCCGACGAAGTCGCTGATGTGGTCTTCCTCGGCCGAGAGCGTCCGGCCCTGCGGCCGGGTGAAGACGACGTGATTCGAGACCTCGTTCAGCGTCAACTGGGTCCGGAGCGTCGCGCTCGCGGCGAACGCCGACGTGACGCCGGGGACGAGGTAGCTTGGAACGCCCGCCTCGGCCAGCGCGTCCATCTGCTCCAGGGCGGCCCCGTAAATCGCCGGGTCGCCGCTGTGGAGTCGGACGACGGTCCGGCCCGACTCGTAGGCGTCGGCCATCAGCGGAATCAGCTCTTCGAGGTCCTTGCCGACGCTGTTGACCTGCTCGGCGTCGGCGCAGAACTCGTCTAGGAGTTCGCTGTTGACGAGCGACCCCGCGTGAACCACGAGGTCGGCGTCTTCGACGAGCTTCCGCCCGGCGACGGTGAGCAGGTCCGGGTCGCCCGGCCCCGCGCCGACGAAGGGAATTCCCTCGTCGTCGGTGACGCCGGTGTCGGCCTCGCCGTCGACGCTCACGCCGACCCCCCCGATTCGACGCCGTCGAACGCGGCGGTCGCCACGTCGCGCTCGACGCCCCCGCGCTCCGCGTAGGCCAGCGTGTAGTAGTCGCGTTCGGCGAGTTCCTCGGGGTCGTCGGTGACGACCGTCTCGCCCTGCTCCATGAACAGCCGACGGCCGAACCGGACGTCGTAGCCCGCCTCGGTCAGCTTCTCGTGGGTCGCCGGCGCGTCGGTGACCTTGAACAGCACCATTCGGTCGGGGCCGGTCGGCGCGGAGCCGTTGGCGGCCTCGCGGAGCGCGAGCCCGGTTCCGGACTCGATTTCGACGCCGAGCGCGGTCGCGAAGGCCGTCATCGCGCTCACGCCGGGGACGACTTCGAGGTCGACCTCGGGGTGGAACGCGTCGAGGGTGCGGCGGAGGTGGCCGAACGTCGAGTAGACGTTGGGGTCGCCGAGCGTCACGAACGCCACGTCCTCGGACTCGGCGCGGGCGGCCACCTCGGCGGCGGCCTCCTTCCACGCGCGGCGGAGTTCGTCGGGAGTCGCGCGTCATCGGGAAGTCGAGGTCGCCGATACGCTCTTCGGGGACGTGGTTCAGCGCGACCGTCCGCGAGAGTCGGCCGGGCGAGTAGACTACCGCCGCAGATTCCAGCAGTCGCTTCCCCTTGACGGTCACGAGGTCGGCGTCGCCGGGGCCGAGGCCGATGCCGTAGACGGTCATAGCCCCTCCGCGTCGCGTCGGCCGACGACGACGTACACCGGGTTGTTCGACCGGAAACTCGTCGCGCCGGCGAGTTCGTAGCCGTGGCTCACCTGCATCTGGACGACCTCCGAGAGCAGGCCGCGCTCGCGGAACGCCTCGATGGCGTCGCCGGCGGGTTCGACCCGCGAGACGTTCATGACGACGCGGTCGACGCCGGTGTCGACGGCGTGGTCGAGGACGGCATCGAAGTTCCGACTGCCGCCGACGAACAACGCGTCGGCGTCAGCCGGGAGGCCGTCGGGAGCCTCCGCCTCGCGGAGCGTCACGTCGGCGTCGTACTCGTTCGCCGCGAGGTTCTTTCGCGTCACGTCCAGCCGCTTCGGTTTCCGTTCGACGGCGGTCACGCGCTCGACCCGCCGGGCCGCCTCGATGGTGACGGAGCCGGTACAGGAGCCGACATCGACGAAATGGTCCGTCGGCCGCAAGCCGAGTTTGTCGAGCGTGACCGCTCTCACCTCCGGTTTCGTGGGTCCCGCCTTGGCGTCGTGCGGGAGCGTTACCTGTGACATTCGACTCGACAATCCGGGCGCGGTTTGAAAACAATTGTGCTTGGAGTACAGCAAATGAACTTTCATAAAACTGCCCCGATGAGTTATTAAATCTAAGTTGCTGAATTGCAATCTTGGTTGTTTTCGAAAGTTTTACAAGCAGACTTGGTTTTCATCAATCTGAGTTTACCATGGCTACGGCGAACACCGTCAACGGTCGAATCGAACGCGCTCGTACCGAGCTATCCCCCACGCAGATGGCTGCAGGAGCCCTCTTTATCGCCGCGCTGGGCTTTACGCTCCTGTTCGTGCAGGACCCGCTCGTCCACGACTCGCTGCACAACTTCCGCCACGCGGCCGGTATCGCCTGTCACTAACCATGTTCGCCCAGTACCTGACGCGGGGGGTGAAGGCGGGGTTGGTCGCCGGACTGGTGTTCGGCCTGTTCATGGCCGTCGTCGCCAACCCTCTCGTCGCCTACGCGGACGAACTGAACCACGCCACGGTTGAGGAGAGCGGTCACAGCCACGAGGCGGAGAGCGCCCACAGCCACGGGTCCGAAGGAACTCACAGCCACGAGTCCGAAGGAACTCACAGCCACGAGTCCGGTGACTCTCACGCCGGCGAAGGCGACGGCCATCACGACACCGCGGTGTCGATGGCGGTCACGAAGGCCGTGAGCGTCGCGGCCGGCGGGCTGTGGGGCGTCGTGCTCGGCGGCGCGTTCTTCGGGGTCGCGTTCTTCTTCCTCGAACCGGCGATTCCGGGTCCCGACGCCACGAAGAGCTATCTGATGGGGCTCGCGGGGTTCATCACCGTCTCGGGCGCGCCGTGGCTGGTCCTCCCCCCTGTCGCGCCGGGCGCGGAGCAGTCGCTTTCGGTGGCGACGCGGCTCCCGCTCTACGCCGGGATGATGCTCGCCGGCGCGCTCGCTTGCCTCTCGGCGGGTTACGCCTACACCCGCTTGCGCGAGTCGAGCGGCCTCCCTCGCGGCCATCGTCGGCGCGGTCGTTCCGTTCGGTCTGCTCGCGGCCCTCGCCGTCTTCGCTCCCGAAAACGCGGTTCACGGGGCGCTGTCGCCGACGCTTGAAACCGGACTCACCGGACTGTTCGCGTTCGGGCAGGTCCTCCTGTGGCTGGTCCTCGCGGCGGCGCACGCGCGGTTCCGGCCGTCGAGTGAGTCCGAGTCCGAATCGGCGATTCCGACCGCAGGCCGGGACTCGGCTCCCGCGGCCGACTGATGCGCGACCGAACCGACGAAATCCGCGAGCACGGCTTCACGGACCACGTGTTGGTCTGTACGAACAGCCGAGAGTCCGAGTACGCCGACTGCGCCGAGGCCGACGGCACCGCGGTGTACGACGCGGTGACCTCGTGGTTGCGCGACCGTGGCGTCTTCTGGTCGCGGGTTCAGGTCGCCGAAACGAGCTGTCTCGGCCTCTGTAGCGCCGAGTGGGCCGCGGTCGCCATCCACCCGCGGAACCGGTGGTACTCGGACGTTCGCCCCGGGGACGTGCCGTCGCTGTTGGCCGACGAGTTCGGCCCCGACGCGTCGAACCTCGGCGTTCGACCCGACCGCTGACCGCCGACTCGCCGACACCGGCGGCCGCGACGCGCCCGTCTCACCACCGTCTTGCCGCCATCTCCCCGACGCGGACGGGGTTGAACGCAGAACAATAATATCGTTGCACTTCTGATTACGGTTCATGGACGAGAAGGACCTTCGAATCCTCAAGGCCATCGGGACGCTCGAATCGGGGAGTCCCGACCGGATAACCGAGGAGACGGGCATCCCGAAGTCGACGGTTCACTACCGCCTCGAACGGCTCCAAGAACAGGGCATCATCAAGAACGACATCTTCGACGTCGACTTCGAGAAAGCCGGGCTGAACCTCACGCTCATCACCGAGGTCTGGGCCGAGTACGGCTCTGAGTACCACAAGGAGGTCGGCGACAAACTCGGCGAGGTCCCCGGCGTCAATCAGGTGTACTTCACGCTCGGCGACACCGACTTCGTCCTGATTTCGCACCTCGCCTCGCGCGGGATGGTCGAAGACCTCATCTCGGAGTTCGAGGAGATAGACGAGATTTCGCGGACGAGCTCGACGTTCGTCATCACGACCATCAAGGACGAGCCGAACCCGCTGAACGACTACGAACTCGAAGAACTGAAAGCGGCGCTCCTCCCCGACGTGTCGTAACGCGGTCCGCGCCGACTCCCCGGGTGCGACGAGTCGCACCCGCGATGCGTTCGACCCGCATCCGCGTCCGCGTCCGCATCGCGGCTGAACCCGCACCGACACCGCGCTTCGACCGCAGGAAGCGAATCAGTCTTCGAGCTGCTGGGCGCTCAGGTGCGCCTTGGCCTCCGTCCGGGTCGGGAGCCCGCCGGCGACGGCCAGCAGGACGACGCCGAGCAGGCACCAGCCGCCGACCATCGCCCACTCGTAGGGCCACGCCAGCGCCGAGGGCGAGCCGGGGAGGTAGAGGCCGACGAAGAACACCGTCAGTAGCAGGCTGAGCGCGCCGACCGCGTAGCCCGCCGGAAGCTTGAACGGCCGGTCGAAGTCGGGGTCGCGGTACCGGAGCACGAGGAACGAGACGACGACGAGGACGCCACGCCGTCACCATGCCGAGGCCGCCGGCGTTGACGACCCACACGAGCATCTGCTCGCCGAACAGGGGCGCGAGCGCCGCCAGCCCGCCGACGAGCACGATTGCGGTCGACGGCGTGTCGTGGTCGTCGTGAATCGTCGCGAGCCGCTCGGGGAGCATGTTCGAGTCGGCCATGGCGTAGATGGCGCGGCTGGCTCCGAGGACGAAACCGTTCCAGCTCGTGAGGATTCCCGCGAGGCCGGCCAGCGCCATGATGCGGCCGATGGTGGCGCTGTCGAACGCGATTTCCATCGCCGTCGCGGCGGGGAGCGAACTCTCGACGAGCGTCGCGCCCGTGGCGACCTGCCCGGCCGCCCAGATGACGGCGATGTAGAACGCGGCGGCGCAGGCGACCGAGAGCCCGATGAGCCCGCCGAGGAGCTTCGGCGACACGTCGGCCTCGCCCGCGGCCTGCGGAATCACGTCGAAGCCGACGAACATGAACGGCGTCATGATGGCGACCGTGAACACGCCGCCGATGCCGGCCCCCGCGAGCGGTGGCGAGGACGGCGAGGTGCCGTTGAACAGCGCGCCGAGGAGGAGCGTCAGGCCGGACAGCGTGATGACGAGCGCGAGAATCGCCTGGAACTGCGCGGCCGGGCGGACGCCCCGGTAATTGAGGTACGTGATAACCACGGAGCCGATGACGCCCGTCGCCACCCACGTGCCGTAGACCGGCTGGCCGGCGACCGTCCAGAGTTCGAACACGTTGAACCCGGGGACGATGTACGCGAGGGCGCTCGGGAGCGCGACCGCCTCGAACGCGACGACGCTGATGTAGCCGAAGATTATCGCCCACGTGCAGACGAACGAGCCGGCCGGCCCCAACGCCCGCATGCTGTAGACGTGCTCGCCGCCGACGAAGGGCATCGCCGAGGCGAGTTCGCCGTAGATGAGCGAGACGACGGACACCATGAACCCGCCGAGAACGAACGCCGAGATGGCGCCGGTGACGCCGCTCTGGTCGATGAAGTACCCCGTCTGCACGATCCAACCCCATCCGATCATCGCCCCGAGCGCGAGCACGAACACGTCGCGCTTCGAGAGGACGCGTGAGAGTTCTCCTGTCATGGTTATGATTGACATCACCACATTCTAACTTGCCCACTATATATCTTACTGTGTTCAATTTTTAGAGGAAATTAGGGACACAGTTCAATAGATAATCATGGTCTGGAACGACAAACTGGCCGACGATTCACCGGAAAATCGCCAAACGGCCGGCGGTTCGAATGGTAGTCAACTCGTCGAGCGGAAAGAAAAGCCGAGAACGCTCGATTCACCTTCCGGGCGGTCGTCGCGGCCGCCGCGCCGGTGTCGCTCCGGGCGTCGGGTCGGGTGCCGGCTCGGTTACTCGTCGGCGGGCGCGTCCTCGACCCGGACCGTCTTCGTGTTGACGAACTCCAGAATCCCGTGCCGGGAGAGTTCGGTCCCGTAGCCCGAGTCTTTCGTCCCGCTGAACGGGACTCGCGGGTCCGACGCGACGACGTTGTTGACGGCGACGTTGCCCGCGGTGAGTCTCTCCGTGAGCGCCTCGCCGCGCTCGGCGTCGGCCGTCCAGACGCTCGCGCCGAGGCCGTAGGGCGTGTCGTTCGCCACGCGGACCGCCGCAGATTCGTCTTCGACCTCGATGACCGTGGCGACGGGGCCGAACAGCTCCTCGGTCCTCGCGGGTGCGTCTTCGGGCGCGTCGGTTAGCACCGTCGGCGGATAGTAGTGGCCGGGTCGGTCGAGCGGTTCGCCGCCGAGGCGGAGCGTCGCGCCGGCCTCGACGGACGCCGTGACCTGCTCGTGGAGCGTCTCCATGAGGTCCGCCCGCGCCTGCGGCCCCACGTCGGTCTCGGGGTCGGTGGGGTCGCCGACGGTCAGCGAGCGCATCTCCTCGGTGAAGCGCTCGACGAACTCGTCGTAGACGGCCTCGTGGACGAGGAAGCGCTTCGCGGCGATACACGACTGGCCGTTGTTCTGGGTCCGCGCCCGCGCGGCCTGCTTCGCGGTCGCTTCGAGCGGCGCGTCGTCGAGGACGACGAACGGGTCGCTCCCGCCGAGTTCGAGCACCGTCGGCTTGAGTTCGCGGCCGCTCGTCTCCGCGACGGCCCGCCCGGCGCGGGTGCTCCCCGTCAGACTCACGCCGCGAACCCGGTCGTCTTCGATGACGCCGGCGACGCGCTCGGCGGGGAAATCTGCAGCGAGGTGAACACGTCGTCCGGGTAGCCCGCCCGCTCGAAGACGGAGGCGATGGCGTCGGCGGACCCGAAGACGTTCGGCGCGTGCTTGAGCACCGCGACGTTGCCGGCGGTGATGTGCGGGGCCGCGAACCGGAACACCTGCCAGAACGGGAAGTTCCACGGCATCACCGCGAGCACCGGGCCGATGGGTTCGTAGGAGACGTACGTCTTCGACCCCGGCACGGTGCCGATGTGTTCGTCCTGCAGGAACTCCGACGCGTGCTCGGCGTAGTAGTCGCAGACCCACGCGCACTTTTCGACCTCGGAGACCGCCTGCTCTATGGGCTTTCCCATCTCCTCTGTCATCAGTTCCGCGTACTCCTCGCTGTGCTCGCGCAGCACGTCGGCGGCGGCCGCGAGCAACTTCTCGCGCCGCGAAATCGGCGTCTCGCGCCACGATTCGAACCGGTCCCACGCGGCGTCCAAGCGCGCGTCGACAGTCGCCTCGTCGTGCTCCTCGTGCGTCTCGATGACCTCCTCGGTCGCGGGGTTGATGGATTTCATGGTCGGCTCTCGGGAGCGCGGCGGTCGCTCGCGACTCCCGCTTGGCTCCACCGTCGCCCCATATGTTGATAAATGTTCCATCTGTGTCTGAATGTTTGGACTGTGTTCAAAACCCATCGGTGACGAACGCAGTCGAGTACGTGGTCACCAGCCACGTTCGAGTCTGGAGCACCGGTTTCGACCCGATACAATCGGCATTTTCTGAACTTTATCCCATACAGAACAATTTATTAGGATTCAGTTTAGAAGTTGTGTTCATGAGAGAACGGACGACGAATTCGTCGGTCGAGGCGGCGTACGACGACTACCTCATGCCGATTTGGAAATCGCTGAACGTCCCGGTCGAGCGGGCGTCGGGGTGCACGCTCGAAGACTTCGACGGCAACGAGTACCTCGACGTGTTCTCCGGTATCTCGGTGACCAACGTCGGGCACAACAACGAGGCCGTCGTCGAGGCCGCGACCGAGCAGTTGGAGGAGTTCGTCCACGGCTGTTCGTACGTCCACCCGAACCGGCCGGTGGCCGACCTCGCCGAGACCATCGCCGAGGTGACGCCCGGCGACCTCCAGAAGACCTTCTTCTGTAACTCCGGCACCGAGGCCGTCGAGGGGGCCATCAAGCTCGCCCGGAAGTACACCGGCTCCAAGGAGGTCATCTCGCTGGAGATGGGCTTCCACGGCCGCACCCTCGGAAGCCTCGCGCTCACCGGCAACAGGGCCTACAAGCAGGACATGGCCCCGACGATTAACGACGTGGCTCACACCGCGCCGCCGTACGCCTACCGCTGTCCCCGCTGTGACGGCGACACCTGCGGCGCGGACTGCGCCGACGCGCTCGAACGGGTCATCGGCTCGCACACCAGCGGCGACCTCGCGGCGGTCGTCGTCGAACCCGTCATGGGCGAGGCCGGCATCGTCGTCCCCTCGGAGGCGTGGCTCAAGCGCGTGCGGGACATCGCCCACGACCACGGCGCGCTCCTCATCGCCGACGAGGTCCAGACCGGCTACGGCCGCACCGGCGAACTGTTCGCCAGCGAGCACTTCGGCGTCGAACCCGACATCCTGACGCAGGCGAAGGGCATCGCCAACGGCCTGCCCCTCGGCGCGTTCACGGCCCCCGCGGACATCGCGGACGCGTTCGGCTCCGGCGACCACCTCTCGACGTTCGGCGGCAACCCCGTCGCTTGCGCGGCCGCGCTGGCGACCATCGAGGAACTCCAGAACGGCGTCATCGACAACGCCCGCGAGAACGGCGAGTGGCTCTCGGCCGAACTCGCCACGCTCGAATCCGACTACGACGTGGTCGGCGAGGCGCGCGGCCTCGGACTGATGCAGGGCATCGAACTCGTCGACCCGGAAAAGTCGGGCCCGCAGCACGTCGCGCCCGCCCCGGACAAGGAACTCGCGGCCGCGGTCGGAGACCACCTCCGCGAGGAGTCCAACGTCGTCATGGGCGTCGGCGGCTACTACAAGAACGTCATGCGCTTCCAGCCCCCGCTGACGATTTCGCGGGCGCAACTCGGCGAGGCGGTCGACGCGCTCCGCGTCGCGCTGGACGACCTGGCCTGAGTCGCCTGCGTCGGCCGCGACACCCGCTCACGGCCCGGTTTCGGTGACACTATTTAGAGAGTGTGTTTATGTACTCGCGCGAGTCGAGCGTGGCCGTCAGCAGTTGGCGTTCCCCCCGTCGAAGGAGGTCCGACATCGAGGGCTGTGAGATGTCCAACTCGTCGGCGAGTTCGGCCGCGGTGACCTGTCGCGGCCGCTCGTAGTAGCCGCGCGAGAGCGCGAGCGTCAGCGCCTCGTGCTGTCGCTTGGTCAGCCCGTACGGGGAGTCGTCTTCGAACGACGTCCGGTCGTGGGTGAGCGAGATAATCTCGACGTCGATATCGCCACCTTGGCACGCCGTCTGGAACTCGCTGAGCGCGGCGTAGTCCTTGAACAGTTTCTCTTCGTACCATCCCTCGGGCGTGACGAGTATCGAGTCCATCAACGCCGCGTCCGTGCTCCCGTCGAAGACGTCGGACACCGCCTCGTCGAGTTCGACGGTGAGCTTGAAAATCGTCTTCCCGCTCGACCGACCGAGCGTCGTCGCCTCCACCACTTCGTCGAGCGCCGAGAGCCGCGCTTCGGACGCGTCCTCGTCGGCGTCGATGCCGACGATGAACAGTTGGAGCCCCGGCTGTAGGCTGAGCCCGTGTATGCACTCTATCTCGCCCGCCCGGGTCGATTCGGCGATGCTAACGAGGGGGAGAAACGGGGAGCTGAGGTGCAGGTTCGTGATGATTGTCATGTTGGTGGCGTGTCTCTCGGCGGGTGCGGCGGTGCGTCTATCTTCGGTCGTCGCTTGGGTTTCGGCTCGTTTGGTCGTGACGCTGTCTACAAAGCCTATTTAAGTCGGGCCGTCAGCGGGCGTCTGCGGCACGGCGACAGCGGTGTTCGTCACTCCCCGGCGACTGCGCGTCGAACGTCCGGCACAGTACCTTCGAAAAGGGAACTCGGAACGCGGTTGCGGGACCTCACAGCGCGGAGGTGATAGTGGGAATTGGTGTTGGGGAGGGTGGGTCCCACTGAAACGGCCGTCTACGCCGGGAGCGCGTCCCGACCGTCGGTCTGGGTGCGTCTTACTCGTCGATTTTCACCATGACCTTGATGGCCTCGCGGTCGTCCATCGCCTGATAGCCCTCCGGGACCCCGTCGAGGTCGACGGTCTTCGTCAGGATGGGCGACGGGTCGAGGGTTCCCTGCAACACGTCGTCCATGAGTTCCTCGATGTAGTTCCGGACGGGCGCGCCGCCGGCGGAGAACGAGAGGTTCTTGTAGAATATCGGCTGGAGGAAGTCGGCGGACTCGACGTGCGGGACGCCGACGGCGCCGATGGAGCCGCCGGGGCGGGCGACCTGCGCGGCGGTTTCGAGCGCCGACGCCGCGCCGACGCATTCGAGGACGTGGTTCGCGCCGCCGTGGGTGAGTTCGAGGACTTCCTCGACGGCCTCCTGCCCGCGGGACGAGACGGTGTCGGTCGCGCCGAGTTCCCGAGCGACCGCTAAGCGGTCCTCGTGGTGGCCGACCGCGATGATGCGCTCTGCGCCGATGCGCTTGGCCGCGAGAACGCCGCACAGTCCGACCGCGCCGTCGCCGATGACGACCGCGGTGTCACCGGCTTCGAGGTCCGCCAAGACGGCGGCGTGGTGGCCGGTCGACATCACGTCCGTCAGCGGGAGGAGCGATTTGAGCGTTTCTTCGTCGTCGGCGTATCGCTCGGGGACTCGAACGACCGTGCCGTCGGCGTGGGGGACGCGGACCTTCTCGGCCTGCGCGCCGCCGGTCTCGCCGCCGTGCGGGCCGAAGAATCCGCCGTCTACACACGCGGTGTGGATGCCTTTGCGACAGAACTCGCACTCACCACAACTGTACGCGAACGGGACGAGCACGCGGTCGCCCGGCCGGACGCTCGTGACGTCCTCGCCGACTTCCTCGACGATACCCATCGGTTCGTGGCCGACGGCCGAACCGGGTTCGTGTTCCTCGTGACCGCGGTAGAACCAGAGGTCGGACCCGCAGATGGCGGTGTGGGTGACGCGGATGACCACGTCGGTCGATTCCTGAAGCTCCGGTTCCGGTTTCTCCTCGATGCGAATGTCGCCCGGACCTCGATAGACTGCTGATTTCATGTACGCTGTGAGGTACGGACCTAGTCGGGATAGATGCGATGCTATCTGAAAAGTCCATTTAACTGCGGCCGGGTGGCCGTCCCGCTCGGCCACGGGGAAGCGAGGCGACCGCCTCGGGGCGTGACCCGTGGCGGTTCACTGCGTGGGCGATTGCATCCGCGCCCGCATGCCCAGCGAGGACGTGATCAGTTGCCGCTCGCCGCGGCGGAGGAGACTCGACAGCGACGGTTGCGAGATGCCGAGCTCGGCGGCCAGCTCCTCGGCCGTAATCTGCCGCGGACTCTCGTAGTAGCCGCGAGAGACGGCGAGCGTCAGCGCCTCCCGCTGGCGGTCGGTGAGGCTGTCCGACGACTCGCCGGACGGGGACCCCTCCGACGTGATGGACACGAGGTCGAGCGAGATACCGTGGTTCTCACAGCTCTCTCGGAAGCTGTTGAACCCCTCGTACTCTTTGAACACTTTCGTCTCGTACCAGCCGTCGACGGTGACGGTAGTCGGTTCGAGCTGTGCGCCCCCGAAATCGGGCTCGAACGCCTTCGAGACGGACTCCGCCAGTTCGACGGTGAGTTTGTAGACCGACTTGTCGCCCGTCTCTCCGAGCGCGTCGATTTCGACGACCTCGTCGAACGTCACGAGGTCGCTTTTCGTGATGCCGTCGTCGCTGTCGAATCGCACGGTAAACACCTGGACGTCCGGCCGGAGGCAGAGGGCGTGAGCGCACTCGAACTCGTCGGGTTGGAGGGCGTCCGCGATACTGACGAGCGGGAGCGAAGGAGACCGAAGGACGAACTCGGTGGTGATAGCCATTGTGTAGTTTCACACCGTCCGGAGAGTTAACGTTCCGGGTCCCTTCGAAGTCAGCCGGTTCGACCGGGCGCTTCGCCCTCCTCCGACGCCGGGCTCGATACCGACCGATTCAGGGGCGGTCCAGCTCTTTGTCCCACGCCTTCCACGTCTTCAGAAGCGGGATGATGGTGTAGTCGTCGACGATGTCCTCGCCGTCGAAGAGGTCCCAGACGTACTCTTTCAGCGCGTTCAGGTCGGTGTGCCACGCGCTGAAGACGAGGTCGTACTCGCCGAGACAGGAACTCGCGTTGTAGACGAGCCCCTCGTCGATGAGCATCGTGATGAACTCGGTTCGAACCTCGGCGGAGACGTGCTGGTCGAACGAGACGAGTATCTGCGCGTCGGCGAGGTCGGCCTCTTGGAGGACGATGACCGCGAGGATTTCGAGCACGTCGCTCTCCTGAAGGTTCTCGCGGCGGCGACGGACCGCGGTCCGGGAGAGGCCGACGCGCTCGGCGAGTTCCGTGTCTGAGATGCGGCCGTTCTCGTTGAGCGCGCGGAATATCTCGTAGTCGTGCTCGTCGAGGTAGTTTTCGAGGACCGCCTCCGGCGTGTTCGGGTCGGGCGGCGCGTCGGCGGACGTGAGGTCGGGGTTTTCCATGGTCGGATATATTCTCCGGGGTTCGATTTGAAACTGCTGGTGGCGTAACCGTATCAAAACGGCACAGGATTTGTGCCGAATCGGCTAGTGTGCGGGTCGCATCGCCGGGAAGGCCCCGGCGCTTCTGCGCGTCCGGCGGTCACCACCCCGTCTCGTCCCGCGGAAGCGGGTCGTAGGGAACGTCGTACCCGAACGCCTCGGGGCCGATGACGTCGAGCGCCTCGGGCGTCGTGAGCAGTTCGGGCGCGGGCACGCCGAGGACGCGGACGCGCTGGCCGTACCGCAGGGCGTCGGTCGTGACCGGCGCGCCGGTGTCGGTGTCGACCAGACAGATGAGGTCCGGGACCGTCGTGCGCAGGTCGCCGTCGTCGTCGCGGGCGACGAGGAACTCGTTTTGGAACTCGATTTCGAGGGTCGCGTCCTCGTCTATCCCGGCGAGCGTGACGCTCCCGAGCGCGAAGCCGTCGCGGTTGCGACGGTGCACGTCCACGATTTTCCCGGCGAACAGCTCCTCGCCGCCGAGGAGTTCGCGGCCGGCGTCGACGGGGTCGGTGCCGGCGTCGCGGGCGCGTTCGACCGCCCGACCGAGTTCGGTGGCGAGCGAGACGGTGTGGGGAACCGCGTACTCCGAGACGAACTCCCCGGTCATGAGCGGGAAGGCGTAGCCCGAGCGGCCGCCCATCTGGACGGTGATGGCCCGCGCGAGGTCTTCGAGGCGCTTGGCCGAGTCGATGTCCCGGTAGACGACCTGATTGCCGCGCTCGTCGGTCGTCGCCGCGTAGTTCACGGGCGTGCCGTAGATGAAGAACGTGTCCATCTGGAGTTCGGGGAACGCCCGGCCCATGCCGTCGGCGTCGACCACGGGGAGGTCGGTCATCGCCGCCACGCACAGCGGGGCCATGCTGTTCGCGCCGCCGATTTCGCCGGGGATGAGCGCGTCGACCGTCTCGCCGGAGAGGTCTTCGATGGCCCGAAGCGACTGCACCTCCTCGTCGCCGCCGGCGAACTTCTCGACGCTGATGGTGGGCGCGCCCATCCCGCCGACGCTCGCCACGGTGGCGTCGGCCGGCAGGTCCCGCGGGTCGACCAGTTCGACCGCGTCGGGGTAGGCGTCGTCTTCGAGGAGCGTCTGGAGGCGCAGCCGGCCGAGGCGGGGGTTGCCGCCGCCGCCGGTGCCGAGGATGCCCGCGCCGATGCCGAGCGCTTCGAGGTCGTCGAGCGTTACCTCCGTCAGGTGTGGGATGTCGAAACTCATGGGTGGTCCGCGAGTGGTTCGTAGGTCGCGTCGAGGCCGAACGACCCCGGCCCCCACACGTCGAGCGCGGCGGGCGTCCGCATTATCTCGGGCGTCCGAATGCCGAGCACGCGGACTCGCGCCCCGTATCGGAGGCTCTCGGTCGGAATCGGGCCGCCCGTCTCGCGGTCGAGGACGGTGATGAGGTCGGGGACGGTCGCCACGTAGCTTCCGTCGACGGCCGCGCCGAGGTTCTCGTTTTGGAACTCGATGCGCATCGCCGACCCCTCGTCGGAGTCGAGGCCGTCGATATCGACGTGGCCGAAGACGAACCCGCGCTCGGTACGGCGCTGGACGTCCACGATTTTCCCCTCGAACAGCGACCGCGCCTCGCCGTAAATCGACTCGCGGGTCACCTCGCGGATGGCGCTCCATCGCGTCGTCCTCGGCGAGTCGGAGCGCGCGGCCGAGGTCGCGGGCGAGCGACATCGTGCCGGGGATGGCCGTCTCTTTGACCTGCGTCCCGGTCATCGGGTAGTCCGAGACGTAGGCGACGCCGCCCATCCTGACCGTGACGCCGCGGGCCAGCCACTCCAACTGGTCGTTGTCCTCCGTCTCGATGAGGCAGGTGTTCCCCTGCTCGTCGCTGACGGCCGCGGGCGTCCCGCTGACGCCGTAGATGTTGAACGTCTCGTGTTGGAGTTCGGGGAACGCCCGACCCATGCCGTCGGCGTCGACCACGGGAAGCCCGCGGCGGGCCGCGACGGCGAAGGGGAACGTCGAGTTGATGCCGCCGCACTCGATCGGCATCGTCGCGTCGGCGGTCTTGCCGAGTTCGCGCTCGATGCGCTCCATCGAGGTGACGGCCTCCCGCCCGCTCGGAAGCTTCTCGACCGAGACGGTCGGCGCGCCCATCTGGGCGGTCGGGATGACGAAGTCGTCCGCGTCCAGTTCGTCCGGGGGGAGGAGTTCGACGGGGCCGAACTCCTCGATGGCCTGCTTCGCGACGAGTTTGCCGACGTGGGGGTCGCCCCCGCCGCCGGTTCCGAGGACGGTCGCGCCGAGCGCGATGTCCTCTATCTCCTCGACGCCGATTTCGACCGTCATCAGTGGTCGAGCGCCCCGGCGGCTTTCACCTTGATTCGCACCGCGTTGCCGGGCAGGTACGAAAGCGGGACCTCCTCGACGTCGACGATGTCCACGCTGTCGGCGTCCGCCCCGGCGGCGAGCGCGTTGTCTGTCGCCTCGTCTTTCGCGTGTTGGATGGCCTCCTCGCGGTCCATCTCGTCGAGGCTGTAGATGCGGTCGACCTCGCCGGAGACCTGCGCGATGGCGACGCCGACGGCGTTCGCGACCTCGTAGTGGTCGGGCTTGTGGACCTCGCTCGCGCCCGCGATGTCGGTCGGGGACGAGAATGCTCCCGCCGCCGACGATGACCACGGGGACCGGCTCGGCGCTCGTCTTCATGCGGTCGACCTCGCGCTCGACGCGCTCTCTGACGTACTCGCGGGCGGCCTCGACGATTTCCGCGTCCACGTCCGGCGTCTCGGAGCCGATGTCGATGGTGCCCGCGGCGACTTCGAGGTCGGTCGCGGTCAGCGTGTCCCCGCCGAAACACTTCGCCTCCTCGGTCAGCTTGTAGCCGACGCTCTGGGGGCCGACGGTGACGCCGTCGTCGGTCGAGACGATGGAGCCGCCGCCGATGCCGATGGCGATGATGTCGGGCATGCGGAAGTTGGTCTTCACCTCGCCGATTTCGACGGCGACGCTGCTCTCGCGGGGGAAGCCCTCGGTGACCGCGCCAACGTCGGTGGTCGTGCCGCCCACGTCGACGATGATGCCGTTTTCGACCTGCAGAGAGGTACGCCGCGCCCCGGACCGAGTTCGAGGGGCCGCTGGCGACCGTGAAGATGGGGTAGCGGATGGCGTAGTCGACGCTCATCAGCGTCCCGTCGTTCTGGCCGAAGTAGAGGTTCGCGTCGATGCCGCGTTCGTTCATCGCGTCTACGAAGGCGTTCGCGGCCTCCGAGGCGACGCTGGTGAGCGCGGCGTTGAGCGCCGTCGCGTTCTCGCGTTCGAGCAGGCCGACGCTCCCGATTTCGTTCGAGACGGAGATGGGCACGTCGTCGCCGACCTCCTCGCGGATGAGTTCGGCGACCCGCGTCTCGTGGTCGTCGCGGACGGGCGAGAAGACGCTCGTCACGGCGAAGGCGTCCACGTCGGCGAACTCGCGAATCTGCGCTCTGACCTGCTCCTCGTCGAGGTCGTTGAGGAGGCGGCCGTCGAACTCGTGGCCGCCGTCGAGGATGGCGACGTTGTTGCCGATTGCCGCGGCGAGGTCGTCGGGCCATTCGAGGAGCGGGCGGATGCTCTGGGTCGCGGGCGCGCCGATGCGGATGACGCCGACCTCGTTGAGGCCGCGGCGCTCCGTGATGGCGTTCGTCGCGTGGGTCGTGCCGAGCATCACGTAGTCGAGTTCGTCCTCGGAGACGCCGCTGTCGTCGAGGACCACGTCGAGGGCGCTGAGGATGCCCGAGGTGATGTCTTCGGTCGTGGGGGTCTTCGTCTTCGCGAGGAGGTTGTCGTCGCCGTCCATGACGACGGCGTCCGTGTTGGTGCCGCCGACGTCGATTCCGATTCGGTAGTCAGTCATGTCTGGGTTGCTGGAGAGTTTCGATTGGTTCGTAGTCGATGCTGTAGTCGAAGTACCTCGGCCCGACGAGGTCGAGTCCCTCCTCGGTCCGCCACTTCGGCGAACACGGCATTCCGATGACCCGCACCCGGTGGCCGTAGGCGAGTCGCTCGGTGGTGACGGGGTCGCCCGTCTCGGCGTCCACGACCGTAATCAGGTCGGGGGTGCTCGCCACGACGCCGCGCTCGGAGTCGCGGGCGACGAGGTTCTCGTTCTGGAAGTCGAGGGTGAACTGCCGGCCCTCGCAGTCGTCGATGCCGTCGAGGGTCGCCTCGCCGACGGCGAAGCCGCCTTCGGTCCGGCGCTCCACGTCGGTTATCTTCCCCGCGAACAGCTCGTAGCCGTCCGTGAGGTCGAGGACCGACTCGACGGGGTCCCGCGAGCGGTGCTTGGCGGTGCGAATCGCCTCGCCGATGTCGTGGGCGAGGGACATCGAGTCGAGAATCGCGTGCTCGCGGACCTCTGCGCCGGAGAGCGCGTAGGTTCCTATCATGCACGCGCCGCCCATCTCGATGCTCGTCACGCGGGCGAACGCCTCGGCGTACTCGTTGCTGACGGTGTTCACGAGAAGCGAGTTGCCCTTCTCGTCGGCGATGCTCATCGGGGTGGCGCTGACGCCGCCCATCGTGAGCGTCACCATCTGCACCTCGGGGAACGCCCGGCCCATGCCGTCGGCGTCCACGAGCGGGAGTCCGAGCGCGGCGGCGACGGCGATGGGGACGGTGCTGTTCAGCCCGCCCGCCTCGATGCTCATCGTCGCGTAGGCCTCCTGTCCGAGGTGCGTTTCGAGCGCCTCGAAGGCGGACAGCGCCTCGGTTCCCTTCGGCATCTTCTCGACCATCACGGTCGGCGCGCCGAGCATCGCGCTCGGGATGACGAGCGCGTCGTCGGGCACGTCTCGCGGGTCGATGAGGTCGACGGGGCCGTGCTCTTCGATAGCCTGCTGTGCCATCAGCTTCCCGATGTAGGGGTCGCCCCCGCCGCCCGTCCCGAGGACGGTCGCGCCGGTTGCGAAATCGTCGATGTTGTCTGTGGTTATCTTCATGATTCGTGGGTGTTCGATGCCGACTGTCTCGTCGGCGACCGCCGCGACGGCCACCTCGGGCACGTCGTCGAACGCGTCGGCGTACGCCTCGTCGTAGATGTGACACCGGACGTTGGGGCCGGCGTCGACCGCGACGAACTGCGGTTCGTCGGCCGAACACGCGTCGGTCGCGTAGGGACACCGCGTGTGGAACCGACCAGCCCGTGGGCCACGTCCCGCGGGCTCGGGATTTCGCCCCGGAGCGGTTCGTGCCGCGGCTTGTACGCCTCTTCCTCGTCGGTGGTGACCGGAATCGCGGAGAGAAGCGCCCGCGAGTAGGGGTGTCGCGGCCGCTGGAAGACCTCCGCCGTGGGGCCGCGCTCCTGAATCTCGCCGAGGTACATCACGGCCGTCTCGTCGGCGAAGTTGCGGACCAAAGAGAGGTCGTGGGTGATAAACAGGTAGGTGAGCCCGAACTCCGCCTGGAGGTCTTCGAGGAGCGCGATAATCTTCGCCTGCACGCTCACGTCGAGGGCGCTCGTCGGCTCGTCGAGCAAGAGCAGTTCAGGTTCCACCGCGAGCGCGCGGGCGATGTTCACCCGCTGTTTCTGCCCGCCGGAGAGTTCGTGGGGGTACTTGTTCCAGTACTCGTCGTTCAACTCGACGCGTTCGAGCAGGTCGACCACGCGCTCCCGGAGGTCGGACTTCGGGACGCCGCGGGCCTTCAGCGGGACCGCGAGCGACTTGCCGATGGTCCGCCGGGGGTTCAGACTCGACGTGGGGTCCTGAAACACCATCTGGACGCGCGACCGGAGGCGAGCCAGTTGCTCGTCGGTCGCGTTCGTGATGTCCTCGCCGTCGAACCTGACGGTCCCGCCGGTCGCGCCGGTCAGGCCGATAATCGTCCGGGCGACGGTGCTCTTTCCGGACCCGGACTCGCCGATGAGCGCGAGGGTCTCTCCGCGCTCGATGTCGAACGAGACGCCGTCGACCGCTTTCACGTAGTCGGACGTGCGCTTGATGATGCCGCTCTTGACGGGGAAGTACTTCTCGAGGTCGTCGACTTCGAGCAGGGGTTCGGACACGTCAGTCACCCCCCGTCTGCTTGCCCGGTCGCCGGGTCATGTGGCTCCGGGTCTCCTCGACGGTCGGCCGCTCGGACGCCGGCACGGCCTCGTCGTAGAGGACGCACTCGACGCCGGTCTGCGGGCCGCGTTTGTACATCTCCGGGCGGGCCTCCTCGCACTCGGCGGTGGCGTATGGACACCGCGGCGCGAACCGACAGCCCGGCGGCGGGTCGAGGTACTCGGGAATCGAGCCGTCGATACCGGTCGCCATCTCGTCGCCCGTCAGGCGCGGAATCGACGCGATGAGCCCCTGCGTGTAGGGGTGTTTCGGGTTCTCGAACAGCTCGTCTGTCGGCGCGGTCTCGACGATGCGGCCGCCGTACATGACGTACACGCGGTCGCTCACCTGTCGGGCGACGCCGAGGTTGTGGGTAATCATCAGGACGCTCAGGTCGTGGTTCTCGATGAGGTCCTTCAGCAGGTCGAGAATCTGGTCGTGAATCGTCACGTCCAGCGCGGTGCCGATTTCGTCGGCGATGAGCAGGTCCGGCTCGTTCAGCAGGGCCTGCGCGATGAGGGCGCGCTGGCGCATCCCGCCGGACAGCTGCGACGGGTACGAGTCCATGATGTTCTCGGGGTCCGGCATCTGGACCTCGCGGAGCATCTCCAAGACGCGCTCGCGCGCCTCGTCGCGTTCGCCGCTGAAGCGGCGGCGGAAGAACTCCACGACGCCCGTGTCGCTGTCGCCGCCGAACTGCGCGGTGTCGGTGAGCTGTTCGCCGATGGTGAACGTCGGGTTCAGACTCGACATCGGGTCCTGGAAGACGAGGCTCATCCGCTGGCCCTTGACGCGCTCGAACTCGCGGTCCGAGAGCGACAGCAGTTCCGTTCCGTCGAACGTGATTTCACCGTTCACGCGGGCGGGCGGCTGGTTGAGCAGGCGGAGGATGGACTTCATCGTCACCGACTTGCCGCAGCCGGTCTCGCCGGCGATGGTGACGACCTCGCCTTTGCCGATAGAGAGGTTGACGCCGTCGATGACCTCCGCGAAGCCGTCGAACGACTCGAAGCCGACTTCGAGGTCTTCGACGGTCAAAAGCGGGTTCTCGGCGACCGGCTCGTCGAGTTTCATCGGTTCACCTCCACGTCGAAGAGGTCACGCAGCCCGTCGCCGAGCATGTTGAACCCCATCACGAGGACGAAGATGGCGAGCCCGGCGAAGACGC
This sequence comes from Haloferax sp. ATB1, assembly GCF_000730175.1. NCBI lineage: Archaea > Methanobacteriati > Methanobacteriota > Halobacteria > Halobacteriales > Haloferacaceae > Haloferax > Haloferax sp. ATB1. Next base: position 28,292 of record NZ_JPES01000084.1, read on the forward strand.
TCACCCACCACGAGTCGGGCAGGTAAGAGGTCCCTTGGCTGACCATCGTCCCGAGGCCGGGCTGGGGCGGCTGGACGCCGACGCCGATGAACGACAGGCCCGCGCCGATGAGGATGACGAAGCCCGCGTCGAGGGTCACCTTGACCAGAATCGGCGACAGCGTGTTCGGGAGAATCTCCCGGAAGAGGATGTGCGGCGTGCTCGCGCCGGCGAGCTTCGCGGCCTGCACGTAGTTCTCCTCGCCGCGCTCGCTGGCGACGATGCTCTGGACGAGGCGGGCGTGCCACGTCCACCACAGCGCCGCGATGGGCTATCATCGCGTTCGTCAGCGTCGGCTCCAAGGCCGACGTGATTGCCAACGCCATCACGAGCGGCGGCAAGGCGAGCGCCGTGTCGGTCGCCCGCATGATAATCGTCTCGGTCCAGCCGCCGTAGTAGCCGGCGACGAGGCCGAGCAGCACGCCCACGGGGACGCCGAAGCCGAGGACGACGCCCACGAGCATGAGCGACAGCCGGTAGCCGAAGAGGATGCGCGAGAGCACGTCGCGGCCGACGTGGTCGGTCCCCAGCGGGTGGTCGAGGCTCGGCGGCTGGAGCGTGTTCGAGAAGTCGGTGAACTTCCCGGCGTGTTCGGGGTACGGCGCGACGACGGGCGCGAAGACGGCGAGCAAGATGATGGCGATGATGATTCCGAGACCGATGACGCTCATCGGCCTGCTATCGTAAAGCGCTTCCACGACCGCTGCCAGAGTTCGCGGCGCTCGGCCGAGACGAACCGGTCGAGGACGCCCGCTGACTCGGCGCTCATGTCGCCTCCTCCATCGCCAGTCTGATGCGGGGGTCAACGCGACCCAGCAGCACGTCGACGAGGAAGTTGATGCTCACGAACGCGACGCCGATGGTCATCGTGACGCCGACGACGGCGTTGAAGTCGTTGTTCAGTACCGCGGTGACGCCGTAGGACGCGAGGCCGGGCCACGAGTAGACGAGTTCGATGAGGAACGCGTTCCCAAGCAACGAGGCGTACAGCAGCCCCAGAATCGTGAGCGTCGGGATGAACGCGTTCTTGAGCGTGTACTTGTACGTGACGAGCCACGAGGGGAGGCCGAAGCCGCGCTCGGCCTCGACGTAGTCCTGGTCTTTCACGTCAATCATGCTCGACCGGGTGATGCGCATCACCTGTCCGATGCCGGCGAGCGAGAGCGCGAGCGCCGGGAGGATGATGTGCGCCCACGCGTCGACGTGAGCCGCGAGGTTCCCCGACAGCAGGGTGTCCACGAGCAGGAAGCCCGTGAACCGCGAGACGCCCGAGCCGAACTCCGAAGCCGAGCCGCCCCCGTGATGGGGAGCCATTCGAGCAGGTAGCCGAACAGCAGTTGGAACATGATTGCGATGAAGAAGCCGGGCACGCTCACGCTGAAGAACGCGACGAGCCGCGTCGCGTTGTCGGTGAGTCCGTCTTTGTTCTGCGCGGCGATGACGCCGAGCGGAATCCCGATGACGACGGTGAGGAACATCGACACGGTGATGAGTTCGAGCGTCGCCGGCAGGTAGTAGACGATGTCGGTGCTGACCGCGCGCTTCGTCTCGAGGCTCGTCCCGAGGTCGCCGACGAGCAGTCCCCTGCATGTAGTCGAGGTACTGCAGTGGAATCGGCTTGTTCAGCCCCATCTCGGCGGCGAGCGCCTGCACCTGTTCTTCCGACGCGAGCGCGCCGAGGGCCATCCGCGCGGGGTTCCCGGGAAGCACTCGTGACGTGGTGAAGATGATTATCGACAGGCCGATGAGACTCACGAGGATGCCCGCGAGCCGGCGCACGAGGTACTGCCAGTACTTCATTCTTGGTAGAAGTCGGGGAACCAGTAGTCGAAACTCATCGACGGCCGGAAGGTGTAGCCCTTCACGTCGTCGGCGAAGGCGTGTTTCTTCGACTGGACGAAGATGAACAGGTCGGGGTACTGGTTCGCGATGCGCTCTTGGACCTCGGCGTACAGTTCGGCGCGGGCGTCGGCGTCGACCGTCGAGCGCGCCTCGTCGATGAGGGAGTCGACGTTCTCGTCTTCGAGGTGTTCCATGCTCATCCACGTCGAGGCGGCCTCGGAGTGGTACTGGTTGTAGAACACCGTGTCGGGCGAGGGGTACACCGGCCCGTAGAACACCTGATTGATGTGCGGCGTGTCCTCGACGCTCGTGGCGAGTTCGGTCATCGTCCCCCACGTCTGGGGGTTCAACTCGACGTCGATGCCGATTTCGTCCATGTTCTGCTGGAACAGTAGGCCCATCTTCTCTTCGAGGCCGTAGTCCTTCACGTAGGTGTTCTGGACGGTGATGTCGCCCTCCTCGTAGCCGGCGTCGGCGAGAATCTGCCGCGCCTTCTCTGGGTCGTAGGTCGGCTGGACGATGTCGTCGTTGTGGACGCCGAACGACGTCGGGAGCGGTCCCTGCGCGGGGAGCGACCCCGGCGCGATTTCGTTGCGCGCCGTCTCGTAGTCGAAGCCGTAGGCCATCGCCTCGCGGACGGCGGGGTCGTCGGTCGGGGCCTTCTGGGTGTTGATTTTGAAGTAGAACGTCGTCACCGTCGGGACCGACTCGACGCGGATGTCGTCTTCGGCCGCGAGCGCCTCGTAGGTCTCCTCGCTTTGGTACTGGCTCGACATGTCGAGTTCGCCCGTCTTCATCAGCGAGCGAACCGTCGGGTCGTTGGTGATTATCTGGACGACGACGTTGTCGTACGCGCCGTCTTTGAACGAACCCCAGTAGTCCGCGTAGCGGCTGAACGAAATCTGGGCCTGCCGCTCGAAGCCGGCGAGTTCGTACGGGCCGGAGCCGGCGTCGTTGTCGTTGAGGAACGACTGGCCGTAGTCGCCGCGGTCGCCGAAGTCGCCGTCCTCGGCGTTGTCGAGGACCAACTGCTTGTCGACGACGAACAGTAACACGAGCGTCGCGAGGAACGGCGAGTGGACGCGGTCGAGCGTGAACGACACGGTCCGCTCGTCCTCGACGGTCACGTTTTCCTTCGAGAGCACGTTCCCGAGCAGCGACGAGTAGCCCTGGTTGATATCGAGGAACCGCTCGGCCGAGAACTGCACGTCCTCCGCCGTGACGGGGTTGCCGCTGTGGAACGTCGCGCCCTCGCGGAGCGTGAACGTGTAGGTCCGGTTGTCGTCCGAGACGGTCCAGTCCTCGGCGAGGTGCCCCTGTAGGTTCCCCTCCGTGTCGGGGAACACGAGCGGGTCGTAGAGGTTGACCAACGCGAGCACCTGCGTGTAGTCCGTCCCCTTCGCGGGGTCGACGGTCCCGAAGCGCTGGGTCGCGCTCATGCGGAGCGTCGAACTGCCCGAGTCGCCGCCGGACGACGTTTCCGTCTCCGTGTTCTCGCCGTCGCCGCCCGAGGCCGTGGTCTGTTCTTCGCCGTTGTAGCTCTCACCGCCGCCGGAACAGCCGGCGAGACCTGCGATGCCGGCCGTCCCGAGGGCCTTGAGGAAGTTCCGACGACTCGCCGCGTCTCCGAACCGAGCGCGGATTGACTCCGATTTCGACCCCACCTGCGACCGCGTCTGTGTGATGTCCTTTCTCGACATACGTTACTCATTCTCACAGAGGTGCAATGGAACATAAAGGTACCGTATAGTAACCTAAAACAATATTCTCGGTTCAATATGGAATGGCCAATGAACAATATGGAACAACGTGGCTGTGTGTCTTCTCTCACACCACTCGATTTGCGGTGGTAATCGACCGACACCGCCCACCCCTACAGGAAGACGTCGACTCTACGGGCGACGGTTCAGTTTCTCGGGCGTCGACTGCTTTCTCTCGCGCGCGAGTCTGCGTTCGTCGATCGTCTCCGCGACGAGTGGCGATTCCCGAGGATACCGTTATCGGTTGGTGCCTCACGGATACTTATCAGAATCCTATGCTAAAATTTGAATTGATATTTTTGAGCGGGATGCGTCTGAATCAGAACGAATTTCTGAGAAACAGGTATTTAGAACCCATATTTGTCTCTAGTATGTGTTATTGTCTTCAATCACAGCATATATCCGGATAAAATTCTTCTAATACATATTCAATCAAGAAGAACAATATATCTAATTTCAAATATTACATATGAATACTAAAAATTCTTATACTTACTCGCGGGTTATGTTCTGTGTTGGGTCCGGAATCCGGACAGTGCTGCGTCGCTTCCGTTGGACGACAGTCCGCCCTCTACTTGTTTCTAATATTGGAATTAAAATTGACAAAACGGAACCTGTGACCGAGCGACCGGTTTCGAGCCCGTCGGACGACGTTTAAGTCCCCGTGGAAAGAACGACCACTCGATGGCATGGGAGTTCGAGCGAGTCGCGGGTTCGTTCCGGGCGACCGAGGGGCCAATTTGGACCGGCGACGCGGTTCGATTCACGGAAATAAAGGAGCATCAAGTCCTCGAATACGACCCCGAGACGGCGGAGACAGGCGTCTACATAGACTCGACCGCCGGCGCGGTCGGCCTCCACGAGGGCCTCGGCGGGGAGCTGTACGCCTGCGAGGCCGAGGGCCACCGCATCGCCGCGCTGGCCCCGGACGAACCCGCGGCGGTCGTCGTCGACGAGTTCGAGGGCACGCCGCTCAACGGGCCGAACGACCTCGAAATCGACCGCGACGGCGACGTCTGGTTCACCGACCCCGACGACAAGGACCGGGGGTTGCTCGGCCACACCTCCGTCTTCCGCGCCGAGCGGGTGGATGCGGACGCGGGCGACGAGTGGCGACTCGTTCACCTCACCGACGAGATGGACCGCCCGAACGGCATCCTCCTCTCGCCGGACGAATCGCGACTGTACGTCGCAGAATGCACCTACGGCCCGGACCAAGAGACCGACCTGCGGGCCTACCCGATTCGGGACGACGGGTCGCTCGGCCCCCGCGAGATACTGCACGACTTCGGCGACCACCGCGGCATCGACGGCATGACCCTCACGGAGTCGGGCGAAATCGTCGCCTGCGCCGGCTGGGAAAAAAGCGGTCCGGGGCCGTCGATTTACGTGTTCTCCCCGTCGGGCGAGGTGCTCGAACGCCACCCGTTCCCCGAGAACCGTCCGACGAACTGCACCCTCGGCGGGCCGGACGGCTCGACGCTCTACGTCGCGGACATGACGGGGTGCCTCTACGCGGCCGAGACCGACCGCTCGGCGTACGTTCGACTCTGACCGAAAAGGGACCGCGAGGACAGATACGCTGGATTGGGTGTCGTCGGAACCGAAACTGAAACCGGACTCGGCGACTCCGACGCGGGCGTCTCAGCGGAGCGGTTCGAACGCTTCGAGTCCCGCTTGGGACGCTTCCATGTCTTCGGACACCGCACCGCCGCTCGCGCCGACCGCGCCGACGACGACGCCGTCGTGTTCGACCGGGAACCCGCCGCCGAAGACGACGACACGACCGTTGTCGGTCGTGTGGAGGCCGTACACGTCGCCGCCGGGTTCGGCTCCTTCCTTCAGTTCGTGGGTGGGTTTCTTCACCGCGGCGGCGGTGTAGGCCTTGTTCTGTGCGATGTTGCTTGCGACGAGCTTCGCGCCGTCCATCCGGCGGAACCCGAGGAGGTTGCCCTCGCTGTTCGTCACCGCGAGGTTCAGCGGCACGCCGAGTTCCTCGGCTTTCTCCTCCATCGCGTCGAGAATCGTCTTGGCTTCGGCTAGCGTCAGCTCTTGTACCATCGAGTCGACCGTCGGCGGCTCGGAGCAAAAAACCACCGTTCACGGGGAGAAACGCCGCTGGAACGGCCACAGCCGGCGATACGGCTATCCGAACCGAATCGAACGTCGCGGGCTCGACTGCGTGTTTTCGCGTTCGTCCGTCGTGGTCGCGTCGGCTTGAACGTACGGGTTATCGCGGGAGGGCGTTCCCCGACCGCTCGAACGACTCCACGTCGCCGGCGTCGGCGGCGTCGATGAGGTCGTTGTTCACGAACAGGCGCTCGCCGTCCGTGTTCGAAAGCGAGAGGAACGTTCCCGTTCCCTCGGTCGCCCGGGAGTTCCGAACCGTGATGTCCGTGGTGTCGGCGAGCGAAATCGCCGCCGCGTCGTCGCCGCGGTGGGCCTGTCGGCCGACGAAGCCGTCGACGAGCAGGCCGTCTACGTCTTCGCAGGCCAGTCCGCTCCGGTAGTAGTCGGGCAGGTCGTCGCCTTCGTCCCACTCGACGGTCACGTCGCGCATCGTCACGTCGCGGGCGTTCTCGACGTGGACGCCGGCGATGTCGTTGGCGAAGATTGGCGTGACGACCGAACTCGGCTGGAGGTCGAAGTTGCCGCCCACCTCGTCGGCGTACTCGCTCCCGGTGAGTTCGATGCGGACGTTGTCGAACTCGATGGTCTCGATGTCGGAATCCTCGGAGCCGTAGACGAGCGCCCCGTTCTCGCTGCGCGCGACGATGTTCGAAAAGCGCACGTTCCGAATCCCGCCGAGGTCGGTGTCGTCGTCCCGCGGGACCGACGTGACGTAGATGGGTTCGCCCTTGCCCCACCACGGACCGGGGAGCATGTTGGAGTTGACGACGATGTCGGTGAAAAGCACGTTCTCGACGACGCCCGAATCGCGGTGCTGGATGCCGAGGCCGCGGTTCGACTCCTGGACGACGATGTTCTGAAACAGACAGTCGCGAATCGTGTCGTCGGTGCCCGAGCCGAACTTGATCGCGCAGGCGCTCGACCGGAGCGTGCAGTTCGTCACGACGATGCCCTCGCAGGTCACCGGCTCGTCGGGTCGCGCGCCGAAGGTGATGCTGTCGTCGCACGACTGGATGGTGCAGTCGGAGATGTGGACGTTCTTCGTGTCGCCGAGCGCGATGCCGTCGCAGTTCGGGATGAGCAGGTGGTTGAGGATGTCGACGCCGCGGATATCGACCTCCTCGGTCCCGTGGAACGACAGCGTCCACGCGGGCATGTCGCGGATGGTCACGTCGCGGATGCGGACGTTCGTACAGTTGTTGAACCGGAACATCGGGCCGGGGCGGAAGTCGGGCTTGGCGACGGGCCAGCCCTCGGTCCCCCTCGTCCGC